>JAKFCK010000459.1:0-4553 GCA_036676685.1 Chitinophagaceae bacterium
GGGATAGAAAGCAGGCTGCAGCAGTATTCGATCGACAGGGCCAAACTTTCGCAGAGCATTGGCAATGATCCGGTGCTGGGAACAAGCGATAACCGCTTTAAGTACGATGCTGGTTTCGGGATTTCCTACACAGGTAAAACCCTCCAACTGGGTGCTGCTGTTTCCCAACTGGTGCAATCCAAACTCGACTTTTACAGTGGAAGCATGACGCCTTCCGAAGAAGGCCGCCTGTATCGCCACTATTATTTTCATGGCAGATATAACTGGAACGTGGATGAAAAAACAATTATCTCCCCGAACATGATGGTAATCTACCTGCCAAACGCGCCTACGGAAGTAATGGGAGGTGTAAGAGTGGAACATAACCAACTCCTCTGGTGGGGATTGGGGTACAGGTCCCGGCAAAGCTGGATGTTATCAGCAGGCCTGCATATTAAAAAGAAATTAACCCTGGGGTATGCATACGATGTTTACAGGAACCCGGTCGGTTATTTTAATGGTGGAAACGGGGCCCACGAATTTATGTTGAGGTATAATTTTCTGAAATAGTTTTTGATGTTTGGCTTTTTACTAAAAGGCAGCAAGCCAACAGGCTATGCTGCTTTTTTTCACTTCTTGGTTATGATCACCGGGCAACCGGGATCCCGGCGGCGTAAGTGTATGTGATGATTTAGTACTTTTATCTTACTGCTTCATTAAAATGAGAAAAGTACATGGCGAGCATCCTTAATTATTTTACCATATCGGCCAACAAATGCTTTCGTACAGTTTTTTTGTACACGGCTCTTTTATGTTTTTTAACCGGCATGGGTTTAAGCCAGGGTGCCCGCGCCCAGGAAGACCCCGCGAGGCTCATCAACAATGCCAGGGATACATCAGCCATTTTAAACCTGGTTAATAAAGGAAAAGATTACTCTAATAAAATGCCCAACCTTGCATTACAATATTTTACCGGTGCGCTTGAAAAAAGCAAACAAATGCAATTCCCGAAAGGTGTTGCTCTGGCTTCCGCGCAAATCGGCCGCTGGTATTTTGGCAACGATGCAGGGAGATCGGTGCAGTTGGGCAGGGAAGCGCTACAAAGTTTCGAAAACAATACATGGGGCACCCCGGATAACATTGCGGACATGCGCCTGTTGCTGGCGGAATCTTATGATGAAAGAGGAAAAAAAGATTCCTCTGCGTATTACTATTATTTGCTGGGGGAAGAAATGGAAGCAGGCGATATGAGCAATCCAGAATTTGCGATCCAGGTATTTACCAAATTGTCTATCTTCTGGATCAACCTGGATTATGGAACGCTTATCAATAAAGAATATACAAAAACGGTCAGCCGGTTCGTGGAAAAAGCCAGGGAGGCATCCAGGCAGATCAAAGATAGCGCGGACGCAAAAAGCAGTATTTATTTTATACAAGGCGCGTACAACCACGCATTAAAAAATTATGATAGCGCCCGGTTTTACTATAACATTTACCTGGCTGAGAGAGAACGCCTGAATAAATTATCTACCCAAAGAAAAATCTCCACGCTTTTTAATATTGCCGATACTTACCTGCAGGAGAATAAACCAGGGGAGGCATTAAAGCATATTAAAACCATTAAGGAGATCGGGAAATTACCACAAAACACAAAATCCGTAGCTTTTTATACCACTTTTATCGACCTGCTCACGGCTAAAGCGTATTTCCAACAGCAGCAGTACCAGGCAACCATAGATATTTTAAATAAGACACTGGATGACCTCAAACTTACCGGCAATCCATTCCGAAATGAAGTAGTAGAATCTTACGCTATTTATGCGGACTCTTATGAAGCACTTGGCAATTATGAAAAGGCTCTTGAGTATAAAAACACTTATGTAAAATTGTATGACAGCCTCACCAAGGAAGAAAAGATTGACATGATCAGCAGGCTGGAAATAAAAAACAGGATGGCAGAAAAAGACAAGGAACTGGCATTACAAAAATTAACATTATCTGAAGTGAGTGGTAAAGTGAGAGACAAAAATTTCTGGATCTATGGTATCTCTTTACTCGCGATCAGCGGCGCTGTGATTTTTGCATTGTGGCGAAAAAAGAATATTGACAAACAAAACCTGCAACAGGAAAGAATAGACAACCTGCAGCAGAAAATAAAGATCGAGAGATTAAAAGCAAGCATCACGGGCGAAGAAAGAGAGCGAACCCGTATCGGCCGCGAATTGCATGATGGCATTGGTGGATTACTTTCGGTAGCAAGGATGAACTTTGAGCTTGCAAAAAAAACGAATACCAATGAAACAAATGAAGACTTCACGGATGGCATCAGGTTATTGGAAGAAGCCACTGTAGAACTCAGGAAGGCGGCTTATAACCTAATGCCCGAAGTTTTACTGAACCAGGGCCTTGCCAGTGCTGTTCAGGCCTATTGTGAAAAAATGATGAGCAAGAGTTCGACCAATATTGCCTTCCAGGCGATTGGCAACAGGCCCTTTGTTACAAGTGCTTTTGACCTCCCGATATACAGGATCATACAGGAACTCGTGCACAATATCATTAAACATGCCGATGCAACGCAGGCGCTTGTCCAGTTAAACTTCCAGGAAGATGGCACTATCGACATTACTATCGAGGATAACGGTAGCGGCCTTCCCAAAGAAGCCCTGGAAAAATCAACCGGTATGGGCCTGAAAAATATGAAAGAACGGGTGAGTGACCTGGGTGGCAAACTGGACATTCAAAGTTCTCCTGAAACCGGCACCAGCATTTATCTTGAATTTGAATCATTCCAGGAAAACATAACTACCATATGATTAATGTTGCCATAGTAGACGACCAGGTAATCATTTTAAACGGGTTACAAAAAATCCTGGCAGACGCGGAGCAGGTCAATATCAGTGCTGTGTATAACAACGGTGACCAATTGCTGGAAGCCCTGGAAATTTCGCAGCCCGATGTGCTCTTACTGGATATACAAATGCCCGGGAAATCAGGTATCGAGTTGGCGGGTATCATCAACAAAAAATACCCCGCAATAAAAATGATCGCGCTTACTAATGTGGATGTGCTGTCTCAAATGAAACAGATGCTGCAGAAAGGATGCCTCGGGTATTTACTCAAAGATGTAAGCCCCGAGATCCTGGTGGAGGCCATTGAAACGGTATACAATGGCGAACAATTCTTACACGAAGAATTTAAGATCCAACTGCTGAACAGTTTATCCCGGCAGGACAGCAAACAACTGATCACCAGGCGGGAAAAAGAAATTTTAAAACTGATCGTAGACGAAAACACCAACCAGGATATCGCGGGGAAACTTTTTCTCAGCCTCCGTACCGTGGAAAACCACAGGAATAATTTACTGCAGAAACTCAGTGTAAAAAATACAGCAGGGCTCGTAAAAGTGGCTATCCAGGAGGGCCTGGTATGAAACTATGGGGTTTGAATTGGCTTATTTATTGAAGTGTAGCTGTTATTAGTCACTAAAAAAATAGTCCAAATGATACAGACAACTTATAATCGTTTGCTTAAAGCAATAAATGTGTTATTTTTTACCCTTTTGGCGATAACAGCCCAGGCACAGGATAAAGTTGACCTTGATACAGAAAAGGTGGAGTCCTGGTTTGAACAAAACTGGATCTGGGTAGCCGCAGCTGTAGTACTCCTGGTTATTATTGCGCTTTTTAGCAGCCGTGGAAGAACAACCAGGAAAGTCAATCAGCGGAAAACAACCACCGTGATCAAAGATCCGGAAGGCAACGTCAAGAGCATCACCACCACGGAAGATACCGTGTAAATATTTTTATCCAACGGCGGATGGGCGGGTTATGACTGGGTAAAAATTGCCACAGCTATCTCCACCCATCCGTTTTTTATACCAGTTCTATTACGGTTATCTCCGGCAACACACCTACCCGACCGGGGTAACCTAAAAAACCGAAACCACGGTTCACATATAATTTTTGGCTTTCCCCTTCGTACAGGCCGGCCCATTGTTTATACATGTATTGAACAGGACTCCATTTAAAACCAGGAAGTTCGAGGCCAAACTGCATTCCGTGTGTATGACCGCTAAGCATAAGATTGATGTCGGTATATTTCTGTGTTACTTCGGCATCCCAGTGACTTGGATCATGGCTCATTAAGATCTTAAAAGGATATTTTTCAGTGCCGGCATAAGCCTGTTCCATTTTTCCGTGTTTCGGAAAACGGCCCTTCGCACTCCAGTTTTCGATACCCAATACCGCGATCTGCTCATTATTTTTTTCAATCACTACGTGTTCGTTCATCAGTAACCGCCAACCCATATCAGCATGTACCTTTTTAAGGTTTTCCAGGTTCTGGTATTTACTCACACCGTCGATCGGCCACTGCACGTAATCGCCATAGTCATGATTCCCCAATGTGGAATATACCCCGAGCGGTGCGGTTAATTTTGCAAAAACATCTTTTAATAAGTCCATTTCAGTCGCCTTGTCATTTACAAGATCACCGGTGAACAAAATAAGATCCGGCTTCTCCTTCAATATTTTTTCAACGCCGGCATCCACCGCTTTTTTATCCAGCAAGCTGCC
>JAKFCK010000460.1:0-4166 GCA_036676685.1 Chitinophagaceae bacterium
AAGGTATATCCTTTATCGCGACCGGTCGCCAATTGTTTGCGGGCGAGTTGTTCTACGTCGTCAATAGCTTTAAGTATAGCTGCACGTGCGGCAAAGGATAGTTCTTCGCTCACGGATGACTGCAATAAATAAGTGAGCAACAGCTGCTCGTTCTGTTGAAGTATAAGGCCCGGCAAAGCAGAAGCGCGGGGTGCCTTCCATGTTTTATTGACCAGGACGTTTATCATTTCGTCTATACCCAGGCCGTTATACAATGCCTGGTGTTCTACCATCCTGTTTAGGCGGGCCGGGTAGAACAACAAAGACAAGGGAAGGTCGGCGGCAGATTCCGCTGCAGCCAGCGCATCAAAAGCAGGACTGGTTCTGCGGCTGAACAATTCCCGCGTGTATTCATAATTGTCGGGGCGTGGAGGTATCAGTTGTATGATCCTTTGCGGCAGCGCCAGGAAGCGGGGATCGATACAGTCCGCCACGGCATTTAAGGCCAGTAGCTGATCCTGTTTATTGAGTGGTTTTGTTACCAGCTCCCCCTCTCCTTTTAAGGCATAACTGTAATCCATGCCGCCTACGAGTTTGGTAACGGCTTCTACCTGGTAACGATGGTAGAGGTAAATAGGCACCAGTACATCTTCTAAAAATGCCATAGGAGTACCTTTGCGGATATTGTTTTCACCAAACTGTGCCAGCGCTTTTTCCCTCACTTTCATCACGTTTCGTAAACCACTCACGGCATCTTTGCCTTCGTCCCACAGGTGTGCACTGGGATGCATACCACCCGGGTCACGGGCATCCCTGTCCGAAATAAAACTTAGTCCCTTTTTGGCGGCATTTGTAATGATATTATTTAAGGCCACTTTTTCATCGGTCCCTGGCGGGAATTCTGCGTACGCATAACTGATAGCAACTTTGTCCCAGTCGCCGATCTCATTCGTGTAGGCGTCACCGGTATTTGGTTTGCCGGCGGCATCCAGTTGCACTACGGGGCTGGGATAATCCATCACGCTCGCCCTGCCTTGTGTACTGGCAATATAATTGTGCAATAAACCAAGCGTGTGGCCCACTTCATGGGCTGACAACTGTTTGAGCCGCTGCAATGCCATTGTCAACATTTTATCATCGCCGGGCATTCCATTTTCAAATGGTGCAAGAAGGCCCTGCGCAATTAAATAATCCTGCCGCACGCGCAGAGAACCGAGCGTTACATGGCCCTTAATGATCTCACCCGTACGGGGATCTTTAACAGATGCGCCATAACTCCAGCCACGTGTGCTGCGGTGCACCCAGTTGATGATGTTGTAGCGGACATCCATCGGGTCGGCATCGGCAGGCAATATTTTTACCTGGAAGGCATTGATGTATCCTGCGGCTTCAAAAGCCTGGTTCCACCATTGTGCACCTTCCAGTAAAGCACTTCGGATAGGTTCGGGTGTACCATTGTCCAGGTAATAAATGATCGGTTTTACAGCTTCACTTTTCGCAGCTGCAGGGTCTTTTTTCTGCAGGCGGTGGCGAGTGATAAAAAATTTTTCTATCGGTTCACTCACCGGTGTGCTGAAATCAAAATAGGAAGTGGCGATCATACCCGAACGGGGATCGAGGGCGCGTGGCGTGTAATTGTTATCCGGCAACTGCACAAAAGAATGGTGCAGGCGCACGGTAATGGCATCGGTCGCAGGTGTTACGCTGCGGACCAGGGCGCCGGGCCTGGCATCTTTACTGGTAAAAGTCACCGTGGCTTCAAACTCGGTGTTCTGCGGAAAGTTTTTTGTACGTGCTATGTAGATAGCACTACGCGTAGGATCCGGCACGTAAGTGCCCTGCCGGCTATTGCTGAGCCTGTTACTCACCTGCATCGCATCCCGCATCAAAAATGCCGTGGCATCTACCAATACGGATTGTTTACCGGTGGCCTCCACCGTAAACCCCCAGAGGACAGACTGCGCAAAAGATTGTTCGACTGCTTTTTTTTCTGCAGCATCGTTGGTAACCGCCCGGTAATCATAATTGGGCTGCACCATCAACACCTTGTTACCCACCCTCGTGAATTTTACAATGGCTGTAGCGCCGAGCAAACCACGATCCAGCCCGATATCATTGGACCCCAGTCCAGCGGGCAACGAGGTTTGGTATAATATTTCTGTTTCCGTTTGCGGTATCTCCAGGTAGACCCTGCCGGAATTATCGTCCCAATAAAAGTTCAAAAAACCTTCCTGCTTCAGCAGATTTTTTGTTTTGTCTTCTAAGGTTGGGAGAACCTGCGTAAAAGCGTAACCAGGGAACAGGAAAAGAATAAGGAAAAGTTTTTTCATGCGATAGTTGTTTAGGCTGAATAAACTTACGGGAAATTAAGAATATGGAATAAGAAATAGGGAATGAGAATTAAGCACGTTTGTAATTTGCTGACTTCTTTAGGGGTGGTGAATAGTGAATAGTGAAATCGTCGAAGTATCCTCTTTTCTGGAACTTTCAAAACCAATAAATACTTGCTGCCTTTCGGTATGCACCATTGATCTCTATGAAAACTTTCTAAAACCAGTGAAAACCTCTCTCTTCCACCCTTTTCCTCCATTATCAAATCATCAAATTATCAAATCATCAAATTATCAAATTATCTCTTCTCCCTATCTCCTCCCTATCTCCTCCCTATCAAAGCCCACCCTACTCCCACTTCATCGCACTCGTTATCCACACCCCTCCCACCTTCTACCCCCCATCTTCCACCGTCCACCGTCTCCTTCTTGGTTCAAAATTTGTAACCTCTCCCCTATGCAAAAATGGAAAACGAAATTGCTCCGGCTGGCTAAAAAAGCAGATGATGTAGCGGATGAACATATGCTTCGCCTTCGGCAGCGGCTGGGAAGTGTGGATGCCATGCAGGTGGTGCCTTACCGCACTTATGGCACCCCTACCAATGTGTATGTGCGTGGCCGTGTACTGGAAGATAAAAAAATTGCCGTAGCCACGGACAAGGATAAGCTGCTCACCAACCTGCTGAACATGTATAAACGTTTTGAAACGGATGAAGTGCCAGGCGTTACGGTGCAGCTGCATTTGCCCAATGAAAAGCGGCAGGCCACTACCGATAAGGAAGGTTATTTTGTGTTTAATCATACGCCGGTAACTCCGCTTATCACCGATGAGCTTTACCATAATTTCCCGCTGGAATTGCTGCACCCTTCTGCTAACGGGATAATGGTAGACGCAGAAATGATGATACCGCCTGCAGACGCAGAGTATGGCATCATCAGCGATATAGATGACACCATTATCCGCTCCAATGCCACGAGCCTGCTGGCGATGGGGAGAACCGTGCTCATGGGGAATGCGCGTACCCGGCTGCCGTTTGCGGGGGTATCCGCGTTTTACAAAGCCTTGCAACTGGGCCGCAATGGCAAGCGCAACAACCCGTTCTTTTATGTGAGCAGCAGTCCCTGGAACCTCTATGACCTGCTGATCGATTTTATGGATCATAACGAAATCCCCGCCGGCCCTTTGTTGCTCCGGGATTTCGGTATACAAAGTGATTCCTTTACCAGCGGCGATTATTTAAGCCATAAATTCAAAGAGATCGCTCAGATACTGGACACCTACCCGCACCTGAATTTCGTGCTGGCCGGCGACAGCGGGGAGCAGGACCCGCCGATTTATTACGAGGTAGTGAAAAAATATCCCGGCAGGATTTTATGCATTTACATCCGCGATGTGGTAGCCGGTCCTAAAAAAGACATCGCTGAAAAAATCGCTGCTGAGCTAAAAGAACATGCAGTAGAGATGATCCTTACGGAACACACAGTAAAAGCAGCTGAGCATGCAGTGTCTACCGGGCTGATCTACCGCGACGAAATACCTGCTATCGTGGAGGACAAGAAGGAAGATACCGGGCAGTTGGCGGGCAAGGAAGAGACGGCGGTGACCCAGGGGGTTGAGGAATAAGAAATACTAAATTAGAAATAAGAAAAGATTTCCCTAATACATTAAGAAATTCAGAATATTTAAATGCAAGGTTAGAAGATATATATTTTTCTCAAGAACAAGGCATTGATTTTGCACTGGAAAAATATAATCTTGATGCGATTCTGTTCCCTTCTTATATAGGCTCCACTATATGTGCGAAAGCAGGTTATCCGTCTATTGCAATACCTGCAGGATATATGGAGAGTGGGAGA
>JAKFCK010000461.1:0-1957 GCA_036676685.1 Chitinophagaceae bacterium
ATATTTCGTATTCCAGGCAGGCTGCGCCGGGAATAGGTTTTTGTGCGCTAGCTGTAACGGGGAAAGGCGTAACCGCTGATCCCGTTCTTCCATGATCGGGGAGCACCTGCCATGTGATACCATTGCTGTTTATTGCCCGGGAGAAATGATCTGCCTCTATGGACACACCTCTTTCAGCGTCTTCATAAAAAATATTGCCTTTCCATCCGGCAGGAATTTTGGACCGTTTTACATCGGCTTCGTTAACGCTTCTTTTTTCTACACCAGCATCAGCCGCCAAATATTTCACAGCAGGCATGACTTGCCTGGGCGGTTGTTGCCAGTAGGTATACCCGATATGTGCCTGGCTCATCATATGGTTCCATTTGCCGTTATTCAACCGGTGATACTCCAGTGTGATCATTGAGTCATTGGTATAAAGCTGTTTCACTTTATCAGCATAGTCGTTAGCCTCTTTCCACCCGTTGGTATAGGCCTGATTGTTCAAAGCCACATTATAATACATTTCATTCAGGTTGGCACATGCTCTCACCGGGTGCAGCACTAACTGAAAGTAAGCATCCCGATAGTTTTCGGGTAAAACCTTGTTGATGTCTTCTGCTTTTTTCAGCAGTTCATTATAGTCCTTTACTACGGTACCCCATTCGTTAAAATTAAAACTGTAAGTATTGGCGTCCAGCAATTCCGGTTTTCTCCTGCCATTGTATTTGCCATACCTTGCTACAATATCTGCGATCTCTTTTGCATGTTTTTCCCCGAACTGCGCCGAGGCCCATTGCTCCGTATAATTTTGCAGATCAGCAGCGCCGATCTTTACGGGATCCCATGCATAATCTAAAAAGAAAGAGATTGGAAACTCCATAGGCTTAATGTCGCCGACATTTACGATCCAGATCTGCCTGGCATTATACTCCCAGGCCAGGTGCATCTGTTCCCACACCCTGGGGATTGGATTTGTATTAACCCATTTATAATTTCTTGGGCCACCCACATAATCGAAATGATAATAAATTCCATAACCGCCTTTACGGGACTGCTCACCAGGTTTTGGTAATCTCCTGATGTTACCCCAGTTGTCATCACAAAGCAGCAGGGTGATATCGTCCGGCACCCTCATCCCTTTATCGTAATAGTCCTGCACTTCTTTGTACAAGGCCCAGACCTGTGGAGTTTCCGCTGCAGCTTTGCCGGTTACTTCCTCAATGATCTGCCGCTGGTCTTTCACGATCCGTTCCAGTAGTTCAGTGGCAGTACCCTGGGTCATCGGCTCATCCCCGTCCCCCCGCATACCCACTGTCACCAGGCTCTCATGGTTACCCATGTTTTGGATACCCCTTCGCCAGAAATTTTTCAGGGCTGTATCATTTTTGGTATAATCCCAATGACCCTTTCCATAACGTTTCCATTCTGTTTGAGAACGCAACATGGGTTCATGATGAGATGTCCCCATTACAACACCCCACTCATCCGCTTTTACAGGGTTAAGGGTATCATCGTCATTAAATGCATTACCCCACATGGCAGGCCATAAATAATTTCCCTTTAATCGTATGATCAGCTCGAAAACTTTTTCATACACTTTGTGATTTACCCCGCCGAATTTTTCTTTTGTCCAACCAGAAAATGCCGGTGCCTCATCATTGATGAATATCCCGCGGTATTTTACTTTTGGCGCATCCGTAATATTTGCCTTCGCATTTATATAAAGTGCGGATTGTTTTTTCACCGGTACATCGGCCCACCAATACCAGGGAGACACACCCATTTGTTTTGATAATTCAAACACGCCGTAGGCCGTACCCCTGCGGTCGCTGCCCGCTATCACAAGAATATTTGCAGAGGGAAGTCTTGTGCCTCCACCCTGGATAGATTGTATATGATAAGCTTCCCAGGTTCCCTTAATCTTCCCGCCATTGAATTTTTTTTGCCGGATCAACTCTTTAATAAAAGCGGAGTT
>JAKFCK010000462.1:0-7127 GCA_036676685.1 Chitinophagaceae bacterium
CGCTGAAGAAGAAACAATAAACTTCATAAGTCTTAAAAATTGAAGGTCAAAGATAATTTCTTTGTAGAAGACGACAAGATAGTATTTTTTTGATTGCGGCATAAAACAGCCTGTCAAAATAACGGGGAATTTCGTGCAGGTATTGACCCGGCTAATGATTAATTTGGCCCCTGAAAAGACCGGGTTATGCAGGTAAAAAATATTGGCGTGGAAAAAGGCTGGGAAAAGATCAGGCATTATTGCGCCTACCAGGAACGTAGCCATGCCGATACACGTGACAAATTGTACAGTTTCGGGCTATACAAACACGAAGTGGAAACATTACTCAGCCGCCTGATAGAAGAAAATTACCTGAATGAGGAACGTTATGCGATCGCTTTTGCAGGCGGTCATTTCCGCACCAAACAATGGGGCCGTGTAAAAATAAAATATGCGCTTAGCCAGAAAAAAGTTAGCCCGTATAATATCAAAAAAGCGGTTGCCTCCATTGATGAGTCAGAATATGAAAAATGTCTCCAAAAATTGGCTGCCGCAAAACTTGCAACATTGAAGTCGGAGAAAAATATTTTTACCCGTAAGGCAAAACTTCAAAATTACCTTTTACAGAAAGGATATGAAGCGTCATTGGTTGGAGAGGTTGTGAATAGTCCATAAGACATGGACCATGGACCATAGAGCTTTATTCGGAACCGAATCTATACGATCATGGTGGTTTGTCTATTGCCTTTTGCATATTGCCCATTGTCAGTGACTCCCGCCAGGTAAGCATCTTTCCCCACGTTATGTTGCAACACCCAAACCTGCAAATATGAGGCAATTTTCTTGTTGCAATTTTCTTGTTGCAATTTTTTTGCAACAGTTTTTTTGCAACAACTTTTTTTGTGCCACAGATTTGTTGCAAATTTTTGAGATTACCTATTTTGCAACATAGGTCGTGGAATTGGGAGGGAGAACATAAGATATTGACGTGCAGGGGTTTTTGTTTCCCCGGGGCGTACAAGCTTTATTTTCTACCCTCCACCTTCTACCCTAAGAACCCTTCCGCGTCTTATCTTTGCCCCATGGCAGAAGACCTGGACATCATTGAAGGCAGTAAAACGGAGCAATACCAAACCCTGTTGCCGCAGATCAAGGCATTAATAGAAGGTGAGCCCGACCTCGTAGCTAACCTCGCCAATATTGCAGCTGCGCTGAAAGAGCAGTTCGGCTGGCTGTGGATCGGTTTTTACCTGGTAAAATCAGGTGAACTTGTACTCGGCCCCTTCCAGGGACCGGTAGCCTGCACACGCATCAGGAAAGGACGCGGTGTGTGCGGAACAAGCTGGGCGGAAGCCAGGACACTAATCGTCCCGGATGTCGAAAAATTCCCCGGGCATATAGCCTGCAGCAGTTTGTCCAGGTCTGAAATTGTTGTCCCCATCATTCGAAACAACGCCGTAGTGGCAGTGTTGGATGCTGATAGCGAAACATTGGACACATATGATGAAACGGATCAACGTTTTTTAGAGGAGATTGTTTCCTGGGTGGAGTGGTGAATGGTGAATAGTGAATAGTGAAATCTTCCAACTTTGCACCCATATTGAGTTTTCTAATTTGGAAGGCCTTGCCGAATTTCTCTTTGACCATTGCATCCATACCGACCTCTCTGATTTCCGTAAGACCCTGCTGACTTTCACTATTCACTATTCACTATTGACTATTGACTATTGACCATTGACATTTGCTAACCTACTGACCTCACCAACGGCCATGCACTACCCCCCATCCTTCCATCCCCACAAATACCTGCATGCATAAGTCCGGTAGGGACTCCACTTTGCGGAAATTTTTATCATTTCCTGTTTCATCGTTTTTTTATCCCCGGCATCCAGTTTATACAGTTTAGTCATGGCCTGTTGGATACCCAGGTCGTCGACCGCAAAAACATCTTCTCTTCCCAAAGTAAACATCAGGATCATTTCCGCCGTCCACCTGCCTACCCCTTTAATCTGCACCAGGAAGTCGATCAGGTCCTCATCATCCATTTTATGCAGCCTCGCATCCGTGAGTTTATTTTCCAGAAAAAAATTGCAGACGTTCAACACATAGCTTGCTTTGGCATTGCTAAGCCCAATGCCCCTGAGTTTATCGAAAGGCAGCGCCACAATATCTTTCGGTGAAGGATTTTTTTTGTTAAACAACGCGAGGAACCTTGCATAGATCACCGCGGCTACTTTGGTGCTCAGTTGCTGGCTGATGATCGATGCGCAGATATGCAGGTGGACGTTGTTACGTTTTTGCAGTTCGTATTTTTCCTGCACCAGGATGATCTTGTGAAGTTTTTTATCTTTTGCGAGATGGGCAATGTGAGGCATGGGGAAGAGTTGATTGGTCCATGGTCCATAGTCTTTGGACCTTTTTGCAAATATAAACTCCATTTCTCACCCCAAAGCCTAACATGCCCGCTTGTTCTTCCTGTATCATCCTAAAAATTACATCGTGATGATGAACGCAAAGTCTTACCTCTTCTTTTTATGTTGATTCTTCGCAGGAGAACATATATCTGATCGAACGACCCGCCATGGACCATGGACTACTGCCCCACCTTCATCATCGTGCGCACATGCTGCACGGCACCATTTTGAAAACGTGCGTAATAAACTCCCGTGCTGAGCTGCCGGCTATCCCAAAAAACGGTATAAGTTCCTGCTGTAGGGTATTCCCTGTCTATCGGCGTGGTAATCACCTGGCCAAGGGTATTCATAACCTGCACAAGGGTATGACCGCCAGCGGTAGTAAATCGTATAGTCGTGCCCCGGTCAAAAGGATTCGGGTAATTATCAATTAATGTAGTGCCACCCGTGTTTGGAACCGAAGGATTACAAGCACTTGCCTTCACCAGCGGAATGTTCTGAAAGTTCTTCAACATGATCTGCTGCAGGTCGGTATTTTTTACACAGAGCCAGTCCTGTAACATTGAAGCATACACGCTGCGAAAGTCATACTGCATGGGTATGTTGTCACTGACCGTTACCACTGCAGGTATCGCCGGGTTGGTGCCATGAACCATTTGTTTGGCGTTACTTCCAAAAATAAAAAGCGGAGCGGCGGCGCCGTGATCGGTACCGGTACTACTGTTACTTTTTATCCTTCGTCCAAATTCGCTGAATGTAAGGCCCATCACCCGCTCTTCCACACCCAGGAATTTAAGGTCATCCTGGAAGGCTTTAATGGCGTCGCTCACATTTTTCAGCAGGTTGGCATGTGTTCCTGTGGAAGTATCGGTTGTGGTGGTCTGTAGGGAATGTGTGTCAAATCCGCCATAACTCACCATGTAAATTTTTGTTTTGAGTCCTCCTTTTACTAACCGGGCAACGATCTTCAACTGGTCTGCCAGGGGATTTGGTGTAGGATAAGGATTTTGCGCAGTCACATTCAGGGCCGCATCTTTTACCACATCTGCATACTGGGAAGTCTGTTTGGCCACCTGGCGGATATATTTCAATTCCTTACCTGCCAGTGTATTCGGTGCCGGGTCTTCCACGCCACTTATAAGGTTATAAAAACTTGTAGGGTTGCTGATGCTCATGCCCATGCTCACACTGGGGCCCTGGAACACCAGCGATGTCACCGATCCTATTTGTATCCCTAAAGGGTCCGGCATGCTGGTACTGGGATAACCGGTGGGAAAGTTCGGGTATTCATAATCCAGGTAACGTCCACCCCACCCGTTCACTAAAACCTGGTTGCTGTCTGAAGCACTCATCCAGATATCCGTAGCCCTGAAATGAGAAAAATCCGGCTGGGGATACCCGACAGATTGTACCACCCCTAATTTACCTTCATTGTACATTGCCTGCAAGCCGGTCATAGCGGGGTGCAGGCCTGTTTTATCATTTCCTGAGAGCCTTAAAATTTTGGGTTCTGCAATTGCAACGTTTGACCTTGCATTAAAATAATTGCTGTAAGTATCAATCGGTATCACCATATTCAAACCATCATTCCCTCCCTGGAGCTGAATGATCACCAGTACGTGGTCATTGTCCGTACCAGTTGTTCCGAGCAGTTTTGCAAGCGGACTGCCGGCGGCAAATGATTTTAAAGAAAAACCATTGATCACCGTAGGCAGGATAGCCCCGGCGACGGTATTTCTCAAAAATTCTTTTCTTTTCATTGCAGGTTGGTTTTGATTTTAAGAGAGCTGTGGCCTTTAGCTTAACTGGTATTCTGCAAGGCGCATCAGGTATTGGTATAAACTCGCCAGCCTTGTTTTTACAATAGTAGTGTTAGCCATATTGCCAGGTGTACTGATAAAAGTATTCCAGGCCGTGGTCCAGTACGCATCGGTGGTTTGCCCGCTCAGCAGGATGTCTTTTTTTATCTGGTCGCGGCTGGCCTGGGTAAGCGGCAGTGTAAGAAGGTATTTAATAGAATCGCTGACCAGGGCATTCGGGTTCCCGGGGTCCGGCATCGAGGAGGCAAAAAGTGTATGATCAATTTTGATATTTTTCCCGGACCTCGTATACCCCGCGGCGCCCATAGTATCGGTAAACTGGTTTCTCTTTGGCAGCGTGTCGCTGTTGATCCATATCTCATGAAACTGTGGCCGCTGGTAGTATACTGCCCAGCCCGCTACATTCGGTGGATCCCCGATATTCATTTGCTGGTTATTAGCGATACCCTGCAGGTATTGCCACATAAAATAATTGCCTGTATAATCCGTTGCCACAGGGAACTGCACTTTAAATTCCCTGCACATGCCCACTATACCATCCAGCGGTGTTTTGATCACGCAACCCTGGTTCAGCACATCAAAAAAGTGTTCGCTTTTGAAAAGCGCACTTATTACAGGTTTCAACTCATAATTATTGCTTCGGAAGATCACCGCCAGTGGTTCAATAACATTTGCTTCTGTAGCCGCATCTATTTCATAGTAAACAAAAAAGCGGTAGAGTTTCCGGCAGATGTTGAGCGAAACTTCATTTGTGTTGAAGATCATTGTGAGCAGGTCGTTCAGTTCCAGGTCTCCTGCTGTAGTCGTATTCCTGCCGGTTATTTGTGTATTACTGAAAAAGGAAGAGAATTGTTTGTTGGTAATATCATGCCTGTTTAGGGTGAACGTGGCTGTATTTGTTGTTCCGTTTACCTGCCAGCCCGTGAGGACCCTCGCGGCAGCGAGCACATCAGGTTCTGTGAAAGGTGCAGAAGCATTGTCCATCCCCTTGCCCACCGTGAAAAGCTCCAACAACTCCCTGGCATAGTTTTCATCGGGTGCTGCTTTGGTATTCAGGTAACCATTGAGGTAACGAAGCATACCAGTATCGAGGCTGATATCTTTCACAAAGGCCTTAAAGTTGCCCAACACATTTTTCCTGATGACCGCATTGTTTTGATAACACCAGATGCCCCTCGCAATCTCCTGCGTTTCAGTGGCAAAATGATTATGCCAGAAAATAACGAGTTTTTCCCTGATGTTTCTTTCCTGGTTCAGCATCAGCCCAAACCACCAGTTCTTGAAATTTTGCCTGCGCTGGCCTTCAATCCCACCATCTGTTGTATTGATATTTACCCAGGTACTGCCTAAGGGGATAGCGGCATCAGGATCCCCGGGAGTGGGGGAATTATTATAAGTTTTTACCGGTGGGGCCGGCGCAGCGGCCGGAACGTTCAATAAGTAGTCAACCGCCTGGTTCATCGACATACCCACAAAAAAATCTACGTCGGCTTTAGTTGCGCCAAACATGGTGCGTCTAAGCAGGTGCAATACTTCCGTAGCTGTCCATGCTCCTGCGTAGGGTAAAATACCACTGAGCACACGGGCTCCCTGGTATGGAGAAAACGGAACAACTTTTTTGCGCGAAGAAGAAGCCGCAGTTAAAAAATCTCTTCTGTCCATGGCAGTTATTTTGGTAAAAAAGCGAAAAAGGAAAAGTAATGACTTATTAAATATAAAATGGTTTAATGTGACTATGGGTTTTATTTGGCAAATGTGGGCGGAATGGCTATTTTCCGTCCGCGACTTTCCTCTTTTATGGTGTGCGGTGCAAATGAGAATTATCTATACATTTTAGCTTTTTAAATTCTACTAAACCTTTTGAATTCTTTACTGCCAGGTTTTGGCTTAGAGCATAAAAAAGAAAAATGGGCGTCGGTGTCCCTAACGAGTCGCTCTCTTCTTGTAACCTGCTGCGAAAGAAGCCGCGAATTGAATGTTCCCTCTTTACCTCTTTTTCTCTTTTAATCTCTTAGCAAAAAAAATTACTGTAGACCGTCATCCCTTTCACTCATGCCTGATTAATATAAGTAGACACAGCTCCATATGTTTTCATTAAAAAAAAAGGCAGGAAAATTTTCCTGCCTTTTAATACTTAATTGATGACAAACTATTCCGCCGTCCAGCTCATTTCACCGCCCTTTTCATCTTTCAGTTGTATGCCCACAGCAGCAAGCTGGTTCCTGATCTTATCTGATGTAGCAAAATCTTTTTTTGTTTTTGCCTGCTTCCTGATGTCAATCAACAACTGCATTACCGACTGGAAGGTTTCATTGTTGGCCAGCGAAGTATATTGCAGTCCCATGATCTCTTCCAGGTACACCCTGAACTTATCTTTCATTAATTGCAAGGTAGCTGCACTAACTGCATCGGCTGCCATGATGCCATCTTTCATCGAGTTGATCACCGGGGCCATTTCAAAAAGATTGGCCAACACCCTGGGTGTTGCAAAATCGTCTTCTATAAATTCGTCCAGCTCATTTAGCCAGGCTAGCAGCTTTGCATCCAACTCAGTATCCGTTGCCAGTTGCTGGTTACCAATTGGCAGCTTCTGCAAATTTTCATACGCCTCCCACAAACGCCTGAAAGCCTTTTCACTTGCCGCCAGGGCATCATTGCTGAAATCCAGCGTGCTGCGGTAATGGCTTTGCAGTATAAAAAATCTAACGGTCATAGGATGGAAGGCTTGCGTGAGCAATGGATGGTCGCCGCTGAAAAGTTCCGTCAGCTTGATCACGTTGTTATAACTTTTGCCCATCTTCCTGCCGTTAATGGTGATCATGTTGTTGTGCATCCAATACCTTACCGGGCTCTGGTGATTACAGATAGTGCTCTGGGCGATCTCGCTTTCATGGTGCGGGAACTGCAGGTCCAT
>JAKFCK010000463.1:0-2621 GCA_036676685.1 Chitinophagaceae bacterium
AAAACCATAATGATTATTGGCTATGCTTTCAAAAAAAATACTTTTCAGTTTAGCGATCCTGGTTCCGGCAATTTGTTTTTCGCAGGAGGATTTAAACACTGGCATAAGAAATGTTACAAAAGCAAATTTTTTAAGTCCTGGTATTAGCTACGAAAAAAAGATTGGAAAATTACAATCGTTACATGCACAGGCGTTTCTTAGTCCTGCCATTTCCCTTGGTTATTCAATGGCATTAGGGAGTTCGTCAAGTATCGATTTTTACCCGGCTCTGGGTTTGCAATACAGACATTATTATAATACAGCAAAGCGAAAAGCAAAAGGTAAGAGAACCGAAATGAATAGTTTAAATTATGTAGCGCCACTTATAAATACAACCTTCCACAATGAATATATTTCGTGGGATGGTGATAAAAAACTTCGTGCATTAACGCTCTTTGGTGCCGCCTGGGGCCTTCAAAGAAACTACCAGAATCGATTTGCATTAGACCTGAATCTAGGCCTTGGCTACGTTACAGGAAAGGAAACTACCATTGATGACGATGGGCAATATATAACGGAGAATGTTGGAGAATTTACAAACCTGGTACAAATTAGCCTGGGATTCTGGCTAAACAGGAGAAATTAAAATTGTTTACAACAATTCCGGGGTTATTAAGAAGGAAATTAATTACATCTCACCAGCACTAATTTCCACAACACTTGCTTGTATATAGCGTAAAATAAATTGATGCCGTTTTTGGTGTTCAAATCAATTACCTCCCACCCTTTCTTTCCATACACCAACAACCAAACTTCAGAATATTCCTGCAAAAAATGTTACGCCGGTTTGGCCATTGTTGGTGTTCGTTCAATTACTTCCAACCCATTCTACAATTTACCCCCAACAACTAAGCATCAGATATATTCCTGCAAAAAATCTAGCTAAGTTACTCGGGTAGTTGTTGGTGTGCTTAAAACAAACCAACCATTAGTTTCGAACAAACACCAACCACGGCTTAAAAACAAATACCCCCAACGACGCAAAAAAAAGGCAACCATTTTATTGCGTTGCCTTTTACTTGTGGAAAACCAATTACATAAACTTTAGCGAGTCTGCTTTAGCAGCTTTATGATTTGCCTGTTATCACTTTGTATTATCTCCATAAAATACATTCCCGGCCGGTATTGGTTACCAAGGTAAATGGTACCATTTGCCGGTACCCCGGTTCTTCTTTCCACAATGCGACCCAGGTAATCCGTTACCTGTATACTTAGTGTTTGGAGAAATGAGCTTTGTGTAATGATAGTAAAGCCATCGGTAGTAGGATTAGGCATTGCCTGTACGCTTAAACCATTAATCAATTCCTCCTTTCCCATTATTCCTGGAGTTGTTGTCACACCCTTACCATTATTGTGCGGTACACTAACGGTGGTGGTTGCCATTGCTATGTTACCTGCAGCATCCTTAGATGTTATAGTAATTGTATAAATTCTACCTGTGCCATTGCCTGAGCGCTCTGCTCTCAGCCGTACATGATGATCATCGATTACTTGCCAGTCAGGACTTGAGTTTCCATCTCTAGTACCATTCTGCGTTTCATTGCTGGTAACAGATAATGTAGTAGTAACCGGCGTGCAATCACTGATCCCATAATTTACAGTGATGTCCTGCATCTTGTGATTTGGCGGGCTAAGCACTGCCGGTGTAGCAGACTCACCGGTGATCAAAGGTGCGGTATTATCCAGTACCGTTACGGTGAAGGAGCAGGTTTTAACGGTTTCTTCGTTGTCTGTGGCGGTTACGGAAATGATGTTTTTTCCTACAGGCAGAAGCGTTCCGGAAGCATGGGAGTATGCCAGGTCTACGGGACTTACGCCACCATTAGCAACAGCAGCAAAAGCACCTGTGAAGCTAACTACCGTTCCGCAGTCACCGGCAACGCTGTTCACGGTAAAATTCTGTGGACACCCGAGTGTAAGCGGCTTAATGGGACTTGGAGGCCCCTGAACTCTTTGCATTTCGTAAGCCCCCATATCGGTATGAAGAAATACTGTTCGCGGAGATCCGTTCAGATCGGTGAAGTAGATCCCATCATCGGTGCCGGCATCAAAAGCCGGGGATCCTAATCGTATGGACAGGTCGTGTATCGGCTCTCCTTCAAACATCGCGTACACAAACAGTGGGTCCTGGTCCAAATTGCCTGTACCATCATAATCACACTGCACGATAGAATAAGTGACAACAGGGTGGCTATTAGCATCCCCGTCTATTTCGCTGCTGTTGGCCCACAGGATGGAGTTTGTGATATTAGGAGAAGAATTTTCATTGTAGATGGCGCCCCCATAGCCGGCACTTGCTGCATTGGCCGAAAAGCTGCAGTTCATCAAATAATTAAAGGATCCCAAATTATAAATGGCGCCTCCCTTGTAGCTGCCTCCAGCAGGTCCTGTAGCGGCGTTATAGAAAAGTTCGCCGTTCGTCACCGTGATTACAGTGTGTGCATCGTTAAAAATGGCACCGCCATTAGTAGCAGTGTTTTCAACAAAACGTGAATTCAAAAAAGTGCTTTGACTCATCCCACCATTGTAGATAGCGCCACCTGTTGCGGCATGGTTTCCAAAACTTTATCAGTAAATGGTTG
>JAKFCK010000464.1:0-4553 GCA_036676685.1 Chitinophagaceae bacterium
CACTTATCAAGAAAGGCAGAGGGTAATGGCCCGATGAAGCCTTGACAACCTACTCAAACTCCGGTTTGAGAAAGGTGCCAATTCCATCTCGTTCTCACGAACGGGACAGATAAGTCAGATATATAGCCTACTGATATTCTTCAAAATATTAAAAGCTCATCTGATTTACCGGGTGAGCTTTTTTGTTTTACTAATCGCTGTCGTGGCATAAAGCCCCCGACAGGGTTTCGGTTAAAATCAAAAAAATCTCACCCGGTAATTTTCTACGGACTCCTCTTGTAAGTGCTTACAATTTATTTTTTCATCTCCTGCAAAAAAACACCGCAGGGACAAACAAAAAATTATGAGCAACGCAACACAACTCATTCACAGCATTCCGACAGATCCGTTAACCGGCGCATTAAGCGTCCCGATCTACCAAACCAGCACATTTGAGCAGGATGCCCCGGGCGTAAACCGCGGATACGATTATGCCCGTTCCAACAATCCTACAAGGGCCGCACTGGAAAACCTGGTGGCCACCTTAGAAAAAGGCGAAGCCGCCTCCGCATTTGGCAGCGGGCTTGCCGCGATTGATGCGGTAGTAAAACTGCTTAAAACGGGTGATGAAATTTTAGCCGTAGACGATATCTATGGTGGGGCATTCCGCCTGTTCACGCAGGTGTATGAAAAATTCGGCATCAGTGTAAAATATGTTGATACCAGTGTAGTAGAAAATGTGTTCAATGCGATTACTCCAAAAACCAAACTGATCTGGCTGGAGACACCCACTAATCCTACGCTGAAGATCAGTGATATCGAAGCCATTGCAAAGATCGCAAAAGCCCATTCCGTTTTGCTTTGTGTAGACAACACCTTTGCATCGCCTGCATTGCAGCAGCCCTTATTACTGGGCGCAGACCTGGTTGTGCACAGCGCCACAAAGTACCTCGGCGGTCATAGTGACCTGATCGCCGGTATCGTAGTAACCCGGGAAAAAGAACTGGGAGAGAAAATCAGGTTTTTACAAAATGCTACCGGCGCCATCCTCGGCCCATTTGATAGCTGGCTGGTGATCCGTGGTATTGAAACGCTTCACCTGCGGATACAGCAACATTGCAGGAACGCCCAGGCGGTGGCCGAGTTCCTGGAAACACACCCGGTTGTAGATAAAGTGTATTACCCCGGCCTGCCCTCTCACCCCAATCATGCTGTTGCAAAAAAACAGGCAACAGGTTTTGGAGGAATTGTCTCTTTTACCCTCAGGCAGGACAGTGAAGAAGCTGCGATAAAATTTGTAACGTCCACTCATTATTTTAAACTGGCGGAAAGCCTTGGCGGTATCAAAAGTTTAGTATCCCACCCGGCAAACATGACCCACAAATCTATCCCGTCAGAAAAAAGAAGGGCAGCGGGTGTATCAGACAGCCTTATCCGGCTGAGTGTCGGATTGGAAGATGCCGCTGATCTGGTTCATGACCTGAAGCAGGCACTGAATCAACTGGAAACTAATGCGGAACTGAAAAAGTCAAATAGCCTGGAATCGCAGGTTGCTGCATAGCAGGCTTTGTTTAACGGCTATATATTGAATAACAATCAAAAGAAAATCATCCCTCCTAAAATTTAAAATACTTATGTCAGCTAATATCAATTTCCCCACCCTGCCGGAATCCAAACAGCTTACCCTCGGCCTTTTTGGTTTCGGCGTTGTAGGCAAGGGCCTTTATGATGTCCTGCACAGCACACCCGCTTTACAGGCAACAATTAAAAAGATCTGTATCAAAAATGCCGATAAAAAAAGAGCAATTTCACAAGATCATTTTACCACCAGTGCAGAGGAATTACTGGATGATGACAATATTAATGTAATCGTGGAATTAATAGATGATGCGGATGCGGCTTACCGGATTGTGAAAACCGCCTTGCAAAAAGGCAAATCCGTTGTGAGCGCCAATAAAAAGATGATCGCTGCACATTTTGAAGAATTGCTTTACCTGCAACACCAGTACGGAGCTGCATTTTTATATGAGGGCGCCTGTTGCGCCAGTATCCCGATCATCCGTAACCTGGAAGAATATTATGACAATGACCTGCTTTCTTCTGTTAAGGGTATAGTAAACGGGAGCACTAACTACATTCTTACCAAAATTTTTGAGGATGGCCTGTCGTTTAAAGATGCTCTGTTACAGGCGCAGCAACTGGGCTTTGCGGAAAGTAACCCTGCATTGGATATAGAAGGTCACGATGCAGCAAACAAATTATCGATCCTGCTTGCGCATGCATTTGGCAGCATCTCTCCCACTACTGATATTATTTACACCGGGATTACGGCCATCAAAGAAACTGATGCTGCCCTGGCAAAACAAAAGCACTTAAAAATAAAACTGGTGGCGACTGCCCAAAAATTAAATGACACCCAACTTGCAGCTTTTGTATTACCACAATTTGTAGACGAGCATGATGACCTGTCGAATGTTTCCAATGAATTTAACGGCCTGGTAACCGAAAGTAGTTTCGCGGATAAACATTTTTTTAAGGGAAAGGGTGCCGGGGCATACCCTACGGCAGCTGCGGTGTTAAGTGATATAGCAGCACTGCGATACAATTATAAATATGAATATAAAAAGTACCTCCAGCAAAATAAACTGCAGCTTACGAATGATTATCACCTGAAAGTTTTTGTCAGTGCAGATAACATTGACAAAATTGAAAAAGAACATTTTGAATGGATAGAAGAATGGCACAATGAGAACAACAACAGCTGGATCGTGGGGATCATCAAAGCAGGGGATCTGCAAAATAGCGATTGGTGGAAACAACCCGGAGTGTCATTGATCCTGACACAGCAACCAATTGTGCAACATGTAGAGTACAAAAAGATCAACAAAAAAAGCCTGGAGCTGGCAGGGGTGGTATAAACTAACAAAACAAAACCTGCACCCGGTAAAATACACTAAAAAAAAGATCATAAAAAAACGCCCCGTTTAACAGGGGCGTTTTTTTTATAAAAGAAGTGATATCAATAAAGATAAGTTAAAGCTGTCCTATCATTCGCGTTGAATTCACGGTTTTGGCCTCTACCGATACAAGCAAGCATCCATGAGTTAGGATCTGCCACGGTCGGTGTTCCGGGAATGTGAATAGCTCCTACAGATGAAGCACCTTCATTTGCATAACCACCACCACAACTATAACTGCGATCCATATAATCTGTGTGACGGAAACCAATACAATGGCCTGCTTCATGAGCCAGGATTGTCGCGAGGTAATCGATAAATGATGCGGAAGTGCCGGAGCCAATTGCTCTTGAGTTCACTTTTACCTGGCCATAAGGATTGCCACCGCTAGGGAACCCAGCTGAAGCAAGATATTGACCATTGGCGTTTACAAAAGTAAGATTAGCACCTGAAGTCACTACAGCGAATGTAAGTGTAAGATTCAGTGCATTGTAACGACTTACAACCTCTGCAAGGCCCTGTGTGTAACCGGGTAGAGCTGCAAGTTTTGAATCCAGCGCAACTGTGATAGTTCTTGGCCCGCTTACGAGGTTCGTGGTGCGGTATTGTTCCACATTTGCGATTCGCAAAAAGTGACCACCGGGGGTTGAATTCAGAAATTCGTCGGTAAGAATGATATCCCCTTCTACAAGGTATCCTTCTTCAATTTTCTGTACATCAGAAGTTCCAAAACCCTGTGCATAGATTTTTTGCAGGGTGGCGTCAGAGATCTCTGCTTCACCAGCCATACTAGAATCCTTTTTGCAACTTGTGAAAACGAGGCTGCCGATAGCAACCAGGGAAAACAGTTTGAAAAGTCTTTTCATTTTTAGCTTTTTTGTTTAATGAATAATAAGACATCGATTTTAAGTACAGGAAGATAACAATAAATTAACTTGACAAAACATTTTATTTTTACACACGTATTATTACCTGGGGACTTTACGCAGAAGACATTAAAAGTTTTAAATACATTTGAACAGTGAAAATACCATCCTGTATATTGCTCTTTGTATTAATTTTAGCGGTGAGCCAAACATTGCAGGCACAAGTCAAATCAACGGAGCATAAAACTTCCCCCTCTCTAAATAAAATGCCGCAGGGCCTAGCTGCAAAAAAAATTGAATACGTTATAACCTTCCGGGGTGAACCCCTTTCAAAACTGTTTATGGAGCCCGGATTAAACCCTAGGAGAATAGGATGTTACAGCGGGATGTGCTTTTACAGGGTTTTCACCAGCCTGGATTGGATAAATCAAAATATTCTCCCCCTGGATGAAGTGATCTTTGTAGAAGATGGCCGGAGAACAGCCAGAGAAGAGCGGCTGATCGGTAGCCTGGACATCAGTACGAACAGGATCAATGTGGTACATCACCGCCACCCCCAATGGAATGGCAATGGTATCAATACCTCGTTAAAAGAAAATAAACCCGACACAACCGATATTGACCTAAGGGGGCGGTACATCAGTAGCCCTCTTGCCTTTTCCCTGGTTACCGACCATGCGACTGTAATGGCTACAATGATGGCTGGCGGGGGCAATAGCTGGCACCTGGGTAAAGGTGCGGCCTGGGCTGC
>JAKFCK010000465.1:0-9570 GCA_036676685.1 Chitinophagaceae bacterium
CAGGATATCATCCAGGTGTATATACTTACTGTTTGTAACAAAACTGATTAACTCCCTGTCAAAAACAAGTAATTCATAATAAAAAGACACTGCCCTTACGGTGGCAGCCTTTGGTCGCTGCAATCCTATTTCGCTACCTAATACCAGGGCCGCATTCAGGGAAGTAGGGAAATTGTAATAGCTATAGGGATAATTGTCGGGATTAAAGCCGAAATATTGATCACCAAAACTGTGATTGATAAGCACGCCTGTGATCAGTGGTTTTAAAAAGAGTTTCTTTTTTTCAATTGTTTTAAGGGGTATCCAATGCAGTTTCAATGTTGCGGAATGGATCTCGACGCCGCCGATACGGGCCGGTAAATAGCCATATAATACCTCCCCCGATAATTTGTTGTTCCTGGTGCTGTAACCGGCTCCCACCGCAAAATAACCTATTCCTCCACCATGTTGCATAACAGCGTGATGTGGTACCAGCTTTTTTAAAAAGCGCTGCTGCGCCCACCCAACATTGTTGGTGAGCAGGAATAAGCCAACCAGGCCCGTGTATTTAAAAAAACACTTGTTCAGCATATGTAGTATCCGGGTTTACATTGATGATCGCAAAACTTCTTTTGTGAAGACTTCCCGCTCCCAGGTACTGCACGGGCGGCCCGTAAGGTTGTGCCAGGGAGTAGCCATGTTGATGCCCGTGAATTGAAAATAAAACCCTGTTGCTGTTGGTGAGTATACCGGCATAAGCGCCGGAAAGCCGTGGGTCAAAATCTTCATTTGTAGGCGGCACATGCGAGAAAACAAAGATCCCCGGCTGATATTGCGAATTTTCCTCAGCCACCTGCTCCCGCAACCAGGATGTGTCTGGTATGCTCCCGTTATACCCTACTTCTCTTGAATTTGAATTCAGCACTATAAACTTGTAGCCATTATATTCGAAACTAAAATTTTCCGGCCCGAACATTTCCTGGTAGATTCTCCGCCCGTTGGCAAGCATATCATGATTGCCTATCACCCCGATAAAGGGTACCTGCAATTGCTGCAGCTCCCTGCTCACCCATTGATATTCCCTGTTAAGGCCAAAATCGGTAATATCCCCGTTCAGCACCAGGAAAGAAATATCATCATAAGTATTTACTTTTTTTACCAGCGCAGCAAGGTCATCGTAAAAACGCTGGGAATCCCCGGTCACCACGAACCGAAAGGACTGCTTTTTCGGCTCGGTCAACAGGCGCTCAATGCTTTTGGTATTAAGGTTTCGGTCCTTTTCTTCCAGCCGCACTTCATTGGGATGGTATTGTATTAACTTTTTGCAGGACTGCAAATAGAACAAAAGAAGGGTAGACAGGACAACAGGGTAGAAAATTTTCATACCGATGTAAAGAAAATGCCGTACCAAAGGGCCGTTATATATAATTCACTAACTGGATGGTATAGATGGGGCAAATTTTACACGTTTCCGGTGGCATCAAGGCTTCGATCCAGGATCAACCACGATTAAACGCGCTCCCGTCCTTAAGGCTTGTGCATTTAAGTGTGCCGGCTGGCGATCGATCGGTAACCCGCGGGTGACCACCGGGCAAGACGTTTCCCGCACCTACCCTTATTCAAGCCTGAGTCGGGAACCAATAAAATTTCTATCTTCATCCTATGAGAATATTTGTTGCCCTGTTGTTTGGCCTCATTACCATTACCTGCTCCGCTCAAAATAAAACTGCTACGATCACCGGCCTTGTGCTGGATGAAAATGAAAACCCTATTGCTGATATTTCTGTCGTGATATTGGGAAGAGCCACAGGGATCGTGAGCTCCGATAGCGGCACATTTACATTAAAAGTTCCCGCAGAACGTTCTCTGGCGTTAACTTTCAGCCACACCGGCTTTTTCCCGGCGCAGAAAAATTTTTATTTAAGCCCCGGCGAAACCGAAACCATCGTGGTGAGGATGTCAAGATCCGACAAAACCCTGGAGGAAATTATCATTAAAGATGAGCGGGACCGCGATGAAAACAGCCTGGTGAAAATAAATCCCAAAAATGCAATTACGCTGCCCAGCACCACCGGTGGAGTGGAGGCATTAATTAAAACACTGGTGGGTAGTAACAATGAACTTACTTCCCAGTATAATGTCAGGGGCGGCAATTATGATGAGAACCTTGCCTACATCAACGACTTTGAAATATTCAGGCCTTACCTTGTAAGCAGTGGCCAGCAGGAAGGCTTAAGCCTCATCAACCCGGAACTAGCAAAAAATGTGAGTTTCTATACCGGTGGTTTCCAGGCTAAATATGGAGATAAAATGAGCAGCGTGCTGGATATCCAATATAAAAAACCTGCGGCTTTCGGTGGCAGTGTATATGTCAGCCTACTGGAGCAAGGGTTACACCTGGAAGGTTCTGCAAAAAAGGGTGCGGTTACTTACCTCGCCGCAGTACGCAACAAAAATAACCGCAACCTGTTAAGCAACCAGCCCACCCTTGGTGCCTATATTCCTTCAGCATCAGATGCGCAGTTGTATGTTACTTACCAACTTAATAAAAAATGGCAGATGGAATTGCTGGGTATTTATTCCACTTCGCGATTTACATTTTTTCCTGAATCGGTAAAAAAGACCACTTCCGTTTTTTCACCATTGTTTACGGCTAACCTGGGACTGGATGTTTATTTTGAAGGGCAGGAAAAAGACCGGTACAACACCAGCATGATAGGTGCAACGCTTTCACATAGCCCCACCAGGTCTTTAAAACTTAAATGGATGCTGAGCCGGTTCAGCGACGATGAAAAAGAAAACTTTGATATTGCCGGTGCGTATGTTTTTGGAGACAGGGATTTTGACAACAGCAGCGGCACTTTTGGTGAGATCGTAAATCCTCTGGGAGCGGGTTATTACCAGAACTATGCAAGAAATGAATTACAGATCGAGGTGTGGAATGCCGGCCACAAAGGTAGCCTGCAGCACGGCAAACATTTTTTTCAATGGGGTAACAGTATTGAGCAAACGAAGATCGTTGATATACTCCGCCAGTGGGAATACCAGGATTCTGCCGGGTATTCATTGCCCAATAATACGTCTGCACTTCATTTGTTTAATGCCTTTAACAGCACCGCTGATCTCAGCATCCAAAAATACAGCGGGTACGTGCAGGACAATATCCATTTCTCCAAAACTAAAAATGACATCAGCCTGCAGCTTGGTGTCCGCTACAATTACAACAGCCTGAATAAAGAATTTTTAATCAGCCCGCGTGCACAAGCCAGCTGGAAACCCCGCTGGGAAAAAGACGTGGTATTTAAAGCTGCAGCAGGACTGTACCAGCAACCACCGTTTTACCGGGAGATAAGAAAATATGACGGCACATTAAACACCGCAATAAAATCGCAGAAGAGCACGCAGTTTGTGGCGGGGATAGATTACAATTTCAAAGGGCCGGGCAAACGTCCTTTCAGGCTATCTACCGAGGCCTATTATAAAAGCATGAGAGATGTTGTACCATATGACGTAGATAATGTGAAGATTCGCTACCTCGGAGATAATAACGCCAGGGCATATGCCACCGGGCTGGACCTGCGATTGTTCGGGGAACTGGTCGAAGGCGCCCAAAGCTGGCTGAGTGTTGGCCTGATGAGAACCCGGGAAAACCTGGACAACGATTTTTATTATCAATATAAAAATGCAGCAGGTGAGATCATAACTCCCCAGACCACAGATAAAGTGATTACGGATAGTATGCAAACAAATGTTGACTGGTTACGCAGGCCATCAGACAGGCTGCTGACGCTGGGCCTTTTCCTGGAAGATTACCTGGCTACCAATAAAAATTTTAAAGTGCACCTGAACATGTTGTACGGCAGCAATATGTCTTTTAATATTCCTAAAAGTGTGCGGTACCGCAATGGGTTGATCGTAGATCCCTACATCAGGGTAGACATCGGCTTCAGCGCCTTGCTATTATCACAGAAATCGGCAAGGAGAAGCCACAATCCTTTTAAGGATTTTGACAATATCTGGGCAAGCCTGGAAGTTTTTAACCTTATCGATCGCGACAACACCATATCTTACCAACTCATTAAAGATTTTTCGAATAGTACTTATGCCATACCCAACCGGCTGACTCCCAGGTTGATAAACTTAAAATTACTGGCCAGGTTTTAGTGAAAAACTTCTTATTGTAAAACCGGCATACTTTCTGATCTTGTTTCCCTGACCCGTTACTTATTTGTTAACAGTTTTTACAAAATAAAAGTTGCGCCAAGGCGTTCCTGTTAAGATTCTTAGCTATCGCCCGCTTTTAACTTTTCCACTATCCATTTCATTTTGTTAATAAGTAAATTAGCGTTGTAATAAGTATGAAATTAAATTTGGTAACAATGAATTCATCACTTCTTTTGTAACAATTTTCTTTTACCCAACCTGCTTTTACCTTCTCATATGGCAAAGCATTTAAAACGGAAGAGCATTGACAGACACAATCATCAACCTTGAGACCGTAAATCCTATCGAGTTCTTCGGAGTGAATAACGGCAAACTAAACATCTTGAAAAAGAAATTTCCCCTGTTAAAAATTTTAAGCCGTGGCACACAGATAAAATTAAGTGGAGCCCCGGAACAGATTGAAGAAGCAAAAGAAAAAATTGATTTACTTGTTCAGTACCTGCAAAGGAACGGGCACATGAGCGAAAATTATTTTGAACAGATCCTTGGTGGCGATGATGAAAAAGTAATTGATAATTTTCTTGATCGCAACCCTAATGACGTACTGGTATTTGGCCCCAACGGTAAAACCGTGAGGGCCCGCACGGCCAACCAGAAGTTGATGGTGCAGGCCTGCGACAAAAATGATATCCTGTTTGCCATCGGGCCCGCAGGTACAGGTAAAACCTATACTGCTGTGGCGCTGGCAGTCAGGGCGCTGAAGAATAAGCTGGTAAAAAAGATCATCCTTACCAGGCCTGCTGTGGAAGCAGGAGAAAGCCTTGGTTTTTTACCGGGCGACCTAAAGGAAAAAATTGATCCATACCTGCGACCTTTATATGATGCGCTGGATGATATGATCCCTGCAGACAAACTGGGATATTATATGAGTACAAGAACTATTGAGATTGCACCACTGGCTTACATGCGTGGTCGTACATTGGATAATGCATTCATTATCCTGGACGAGGCGCAAAACACCAATGACCTGCAGATCAAAATGTTTCTCACCCGTATCGGGCCAAATGCAAAAGCGATCATCACCGGTGACCCCACTCAAATTGATCTGCCGAAGAACCAGCAGAGCGGTTTGTTTAAAGCAACCCGAATTCTCAAGAATATAGAAGGGATCGCACACATTGAATTGGATGAAGAAGATGTGGTAAGGCACCGCCTGGTAAAATCCATCATTAAAGCTTATAACAAGGACGATGAGGAATTTACCAACAACTCGGGCAGAAAATAGTTATTTATATTGAATGAAATTATTAATAGGAAAAGAAGTGGGGCAGCTTTCGGGCTGCCTTATTTTTTTGTTTGTCCCCATCGTTGTTTTGTTGTTATCCTGTAACAGGCGGGAACCCCTGCGCCCATTAGTGATCACGGCACAAGACTCAGCAGAAAACCTGCTCCGCATTAAGCGGGCATTTGTGAAAATCCAACAAGCAAAAAAGGATATCCGGTCCGGGGACCTGGTGACCCGTACCGGGAATGATTTTACCAGCGAAAGCCTTCGAAAATTGAACAGGCGAAACAAAACTTATTCCCATTGCGGCATCGCCTCCATCGAGAACGACAGCTTGTTTGTTTACCACGCACTGGGCGGCGAATGGAACCCGGATGCAAAATTAAGAAGGGACCGCTGGGAAGTGTTTGCTGAACCTTTCAGTAATAAAGGCGTGGGGCATTTTCGGTATGCAATTGATGACAACACTATTGCCATGCTCATGAGGCTTGTGCAGCGGCATCACCGGGAAGGATTACCTTTTGACATGCAGTTTGACCTGGCCACAGACGACCGGATGTATTGCGCCGAGTTTATCAGCAAAACTTTTTCCGTGGCCAGCGATAACAGGCTACAGTTTGGCAGGAGCCACATCAACAATTTTGAATTCATTGGTGTGGATGACCTTTTCCTGCAGGAAACCTGCCGGAAAATTGCCGGGATCAGCTACAAATAAAAAAAGGGCATATTTACTAAAGGATTATTTTTGACGGTATAAACAAAAAAAAATACTATGAAAAAATTGTTATTGGCTGCTTTTGCCGGACTTCTTTTATTGGCAGTAAGCTGTAAGAGCGGTGGCGGAGATCCCAAACTGGTGTTATCCGAATTTTTTGATGCCTTATCAAAAAGTGATATGGTAAAAGCCAGAAGTTTCGCAACTGCTGAAAGCAAGTCCCTGCTGGATATGATGGAAATGGCGATGAAAACAGACAAATCGGAAACTGAGAAGTTCAACCCCAAAAACATGGAATTTGGTGTAGCAAAGATAGAAGGAGACAAAGCAACCGTTCCGGTAAAGGAACTTACAAGTGGGGAAACCTTGAATTATACCTTAAAAAAGGAAAGCGGCGATTGGAAAGTCGCGTTTGACAAAACTTCCCTGATGACCATGGGAATGGAAAAAATGAATGAGAAAGGAATGGCAGACAGCGTAACGAATGTGCTGGATGAACTCAAGAACCTGGACACCGACTCACTGAAAGCTTCTATGGAAGAGGGCTTCAAAGTGCTGGATTCCGCTAAAAAAGCAATGGACCAGAAATAACCACCGATCATAAAAAATAAAAAGCACCGCTAACGTGGTGCTTTTTTTATTCGCGTAAGGAAAGATGTTTAACTTTAATTGTAAATAAACAATTCAATGAAAGGATTTATTTCTGTCCTGGTGATTTCGCTCCTGGTATTTTGGTCCTGTAATTCACCTAAAAAAAACCTCCCGGAAACAGCTTTGGATACAGGTAGGGAGTTTATCCGGGCCAGCCTGGATGGGGATTTTGAATCAGCAGAAAATCTTTTGCTCAAAGACACGCAAAACCTGCAGTTGTTCGACTCCTACAAACAGCTTTACGGTAATTTGCCGGCTGACAAAAAGCGGGGTTATAAAGAAGCCTCTTATACCATCAACAAATTTCTGGAGGTAGATGACAGCACCACGTTGATCAACTATAGCAATTCCTTCATGAATAAACCAATGGAAATAAAACTTGTGCGAATACAGAAAAGCTGGAACGTTGATTTTAAATACACCTACTCCGGTAACCTACCCATCGAATAAACCATGATAAAAAACATTTTACTTGTAGCTGCGGGAGGAAGTTTGGGATCTGCATTACGGTATTGTTGCTATCTTTTATTAAAGAATCAACCCTTTCCTTTTGCTACCGTGCTCATCAATATTGCAGGAAGTTTTGTGATAGGGATTATTATGGCGCTCAGTATTAAAGACAATAATTTTCCTGACAATTATAAGCTGTTTTTTGCAACGGGACTCTGTGGAGGTTTTACCACTTTTTCCGCTTTCAGCTACGAGAATGTTGAGCTTATTCAAACAGGAAGATATAACCTGTTTTTTTTGTATATCCTTGCCAGCGTGATCGCAGGTATAGCCGCGGCATGGTTTGGTTTCAAATTGATTCACCATTAAAATAAATCATATGTACGTTCTTCACCCCTGGCATGGCGCCCATTACGGAGATCACGCCCCGGATCATGTAAATGCCCTGATAGAGATTTCCCAGGGCAGCCGTGCAAAATACGAGATTGATAAAACTACCGGCCTGCTCAGGCTGGACAGGGTAATATACTCCTCCTTCCACTACCCTGTCAATTACGGATTTATTCCAAAGACTTTGGGTGAAGATGGTGATCCGCTGGACATTTTAGTGATCTGCAGTGAAAGTATCCAGCCGCTTTGCCTTATTGATGCAACAGTGATCGGTAATATGCAGATGATCGACCACGGGGAGGAAGATCACAAAATTATCGCCATTGCAAGCAACGACCCGACCGTAAATCATGTCTCCGATATTGATGATATACCTTCCCATTTTTTTGCCCAGCTTAAAAATTATTTTCAGCAATACAAGGTCCTTGAAAATAAAAAAGTGGTTATAGATGAATTCCAGGATAAACAAACCGCTTACAGGATCATCAATGAATCTATAACGAGGTACAACGATAAATTCGGAAGTGATTATGCCTCCAAATAAAATTAAAATGGATACACAGATCATTCTTATCCTGCTGCTGGTAGGACTTGCAGCGGGCATCCTGAGCGGGCTCGTGGGCGTAGGTGGTGGTATCATCATTGTACCCTGCCTCGTTTTTTTCCTGGGCTTTTCGCAGAAGATGGCCCAGGGCACTTCACTGGGCATCTTGCTGCTGCCCATTGGTGTATTGGGTGCATTGCAATTTTATAAACAAGGGTATATCGACCTGAAAGTTGTGGCCATCATTTCAGTGGCTTTTATCTTTGGGAGTTATTTCGGCAGCAAGATCGCTTTGCGCCTGTCGCAGGAAAATGTGAAGAAGATATTTGCAGTGGTCATGTTACTTGTCGCTATCAAAATGCTTTTTTTTGACAATAAAAAAGTGACAGCTGCAGAAAATCCTACGGAGGAAATTTCATCCTGACCACTCCTGCAACATTTATCTTTTTTAAAACAGTCTTTTTATTATCCTGAGCCGATGGGTTCTTTTTTGGGTAGTGCAATTAGTAATCCCTTCGTTATCGATAGGGTCGATCCGCACATTCCCGGAGGAATGGATGACCTGGTGTTCGTTTAAAAGAATACCTACATGAATGATCTTTCCATCGGCGTCATCAAAAAAAGCAAGATCACCACATTTTGCTTCCTGCAAAAAGCCTACCGGCTCTCCCATATCCACCTGGGTATTGGCATCCCTCGTTAATTTCAGGCCCAGCATTTTAAAAACAGATTGTACAAAGCCACTGCAATCTATCCCAAAAACAGATTTGCCACCCCACAGATAAGCCGTATTCAAAAAGATGGACGAGATATCTTTCACAGCTTCTGCGGAAGGCTTGCCAGACTGTGCCTTATAGATGTTTCCATTAAAAGTTATTTTATATGGATGCCTGGTAGTTTGCAGGATCGAAAGATTACTTCCGAAAGGTATCATCAGCTTTTGGTCATTCACCCGGATCTCATCAACCCAGTCACCGGTAAATTCGCCGGATTCCCCTATGGCTTCCTCCAGTAATAAAAACTGGTTCAGCCGGCAGGCGCCCTTGTAGCCATCCCAACAGCCTTCAACCTGCATCCAGCCTTCTGCGTCGATGGCATGCACTTTTACAGATTCACCAAATAATAACTGGTTCACCATCTCCTCCCGGTGATCGGGTAAAAGTCGTACATGGGCAACGGGAACTATACAAACAGCATACTGCATAAAAGAGATTTGATTCAACTCAAATTATGGAAATTACGCTAAGTTTACATCAGTATAAAAACTAAGTTCGTTTAATATTTTGCAGCAAAGGAACCACCACGATATCAGCGACAGTGAAATCCTTCAGCGTTATTATCATGAAAACAATAATAATGAATGGTTAGGTATATTGTTACAGCGATACACCA
>JAKFCK010000466.1:0-9570 GCA_036676685.1 Chitinophagaceae bacterium
ATGAGTAAAATTGTTTTTGGATCGCTTCAAACTGATCCCTTGACACCGCAAAATTTCCGTACCAGGCATATTCATACGCCAGCACGAGCCGGGCGAAATCATTGCGCAACTGCTGTGGAATTTCCCGTGCATACCGGCTGTTGGTTTTATCACGGGCATATTCAATCAGGTTTTTGTTTTTGAGTTGCTGGAGGGTTTGCAGGAAAAGATACCTTACCGTCATCCGGTAATCTGCTAATTTGAAAGCCTGGTGAATCAGCTTTTCGTAGTCGTTCTCCAACTGTTCATCCTCTTCGGCTTCGCCCTCACGGGCCGGGGAGATCACCGCCACTTTCTTAAAGATTGACTGGTTCCCGAGCAGGTGATACAAGATAACACCTACAAAAAAAAGGGCGAGTAAAATAAGTATTGTCTTTAGTATTGGGGCATTTAAAAACTCGTTAACGAACGATCTGCGGGGTGGCGACTTTCGTGCTGCTGCGGCGTTATTTTCTTTGTCCTGCAAAACTCTTAAGAGGCTATCCAGGTTTTTTATATACCCGAATTCCTTTTTATTTTTCAGTTTCCTTATCGTATCCGGCGCGATAAATATAGGATGGCTCACCAGTATGGTGTCTGAAGCAAACACGCCGACTGCCCCGTCAGCTATCCCCGCATCATCCGGCAGGTCGTCAGACCACGAAAGGCTGTCCGCCCGGGAGTCGGGTTGCTGGGCCTGCATAAACCCGAGAGGGTAAACGATTAATAAAAGTATGAAAAAGCATTTACCCATTTCCGTTGTCTAATCTTTTTACGATACTGTCGGTTTTCACCTGCACGCCCCTTTTATGTAACCGGATCGGCCATATCACAAAGTACCAGATAATAAATAACAACGATGAAGCAAGAATAAGTATTGCTGCCCAAACGGGCAACCCACTGTTGGTTTCTTTGTCATAGGTTTGGCTCATGAGGTGAGTCACATAACTTTCCAGGAACGAAGCAGCGATAAAAAAGGGCACGAGGCAGATCAGTACTTTGGCAGCATCTTTGGCACCTTTCTTAAAAGACTCCAGCCGGGTGTAGGTTCCGGGGAATAACATTCCATCGGCCAGGATAAAGCCGGCTGCACCTGCTATGATGATAGAAGAAATTTCCAGGGTACCATGGATCCAGATCACCAGTACAGACGCCAAACCCAGGCCGTTGGAAAAAAAGAGGTATTGAAAACAGCCCAGCATAATACCGTTTGACCACAATAAATTTAAGGTGACAATACCGAATGTAAAGCCTCCCATAAATGTAAAAAATGCCACACGTATATTATTAAAAGCGATGCGGACAAACATGCTAAAAGGATTTTCATCCTTGTACACGGCAAAGGGATCCCCCCGTGCGATATTGTCTTCGGTCATCTCCACGTAATTATTGCCCAGCACACCCCGGATAAATTCAGGATTCGTAATGGAGGACATCACACCGATGCTGACAAAAAGTATAAACAGGCATGCGGTAAATAAAAAAATGTGCCGGTATTTCCTGAAAATGTAGGGGAGCTCGTATTTCCAGAATTCTGCCACCCTGCTGTATTTCTCTTTTTTATTGCGGTAGATATCCTGGTAGATACCGGCCGCAATACTATTGATCCAACGGGTAACCTTGCTCCTGGGGTAAAATGTTTTGGCATAAGAGAGGTCGTCAATGAGCGTAACGAACCGTTCGGCGGTTTCATCAGGATTTTCCGATTTTTCCAGCTGGTAGCGCGTCCACTTATCGGCATTTTTCTTTATAAACATCGCTTCTCTCATACAATACGAATTCAGGTAATTACCCCGGAATATAACTTCAATTTGCCCCTTTTTTCAGAAATAAAAAAATATCCTTTATTGTATAGTTCAATATTAGGGCTGTAAATTGCAAATACCATGTCGTCCATCCAGATCAATACGGTTTTTAATATAGACCTTGAATTTGAGACAGCTCCTTTCCACCGGAGACTGGCAGCCTACGGCATTGATTTTTTCCTGCTCGTCCTGTATCTCTACAGCATGAAGTTTATGTTGTACGAGGGAATGGGCATCAGTTTACGCGACTATATAGGCCTGGACATTTTGGTAATATCACTGCCTATGTTGCTTTATTCATTGGTAACCGAGCTTACCCTGAACGGGCAGACCATCGGAAAAAAAATAATGCAGATCCGGGTCATAAGCCTGGATGGTGGCGAACCAACCGCGGGGCAGTATATTCTGCGTTGGATCACAAAGTTTTTTGAATGGCCCTTCCTCTTCGGCTATATATTTAATACTGCCGAGATATTGATAGTGTATATATTTATCACCGGCCTGCTTGGTATTGGTGTACTGATCGCTATCTCGCTCTCTGCAAAAAACCAGCGCCTGGGCGACCTTGCCGCCGGTACGGTAGTGATCGATACAAGGTCTGATATGACCGTGCACGACACGGTGTTCATCCCGATAGAAAATAGCAATTATAAAGTAATGTTCCCGCAGGTGATGCAGTTATCGGATAATGATATCAATACGATCAAGACCGTGCTGACACAATCCCGTAAGACCAACAATGACGAGCTGTGTGTAAAAGTAGAGCAGAAAATAAAATCAGTTCTGAACATCCAATCCGACCTTTATGCCCCCGACTTTTTAAACAAATTACTGGAGGATTATAATTACCTGGCCACCAAAGAATAAAAAAAGGCTGTTCATCAGAACAGCCCCGGGGAATAATAATTTTCCGGCTTATCAGGACATAAACGCTGCTGCGCCTATACCAAATATCATCGCGATGGCAACAATTGCAAGGTATACCAGTACGATAATGCCCGTGATGCGGTACACCAGCTTCAGGTTGTACAAAGCCACATTAAAATTATCCTGGTCGGTAGACAGCAATGCAACCTGCATCTTGTTGGCAAACCTATACAGGAATAAAGAAAGCACGAAATAAATCACTGCGATAACAATATATATTGCCGAAAGAAAACCGGCACCAAGGAACGATGGCGTAGCCGGGCTGCCAAGTCCCCCGCCCATAGTGCCCAGGAATGTTCCGGCAAAGATGGCAACGATGATAAGTATCCCACAGATTACAAATCCTACAATAGCCAGGAACTTGGCCCATTTGGCTGTTTCTCTCAGGTGCGATCCCGCCAGGTAATCTACATGCAGGTCCGTGTTTAATAAGTTTTGATCGTTTTCCATTTTTACGGTTGTTTTGGTTAAGGAACGAATATGACGAAGAAATCTAACATTACAAAAAAAATACAACGCTGGTCCCTGTTTAAATACGGCACAGACCTTTTATGTAAGTAGTTAATACGCCCTGGCGAAGATCACGCGTTGGTCGCTTTTATTGCCCGTAAGGATACACTTTCCATCTTCCTTTTTATTATCCAGCGGGATACAGCGAATGGTCGCTTTTGTGAGGTCCTTGATCTTTTCTTCCGTCTCTGCAGTACCATCCCAGTGAGCCGAAATAAATCCTGGTTTTTCGTCCAGCAATTTCACAAACTCATCCCAGTTTTCTGCTTTATGTGTATTGTCCTCACGGAATGCCAGTGCCCTGTTAAAAATGTTTTGTTGGATTTCTTCCAGCAGATCTTTGACATAGGACGCAAGGCCGTCAATACTGATCGACTTTTTTTCCTTTGTATCTCTCCTCGCCAATTCTACCACGTTGTTGTCAATATCACGTTGACCCATAGCAATTCTCACCGGCACACCTTTTAATTCGTATTCCGCAAACTTCCAGCCGGGCCGGGCATTGTCACTGTTATCATATTTCACCCGGATGCCAAGCGCTTTTAATTCGTCAATGATGGTTTTAGCTTTCGCGTCCACAACAGCCTTCCCTTCATCACCTTTGTAAATAGGCACAATAACCACCTGCAGGGGAGCGATTCTAGGCGGCATCACCAGGCCCTGGTCATCACTATGTGCCATGATCAAAGCCCCGATCAGCCTTGTGCTTACGCCCCAGCTCGTAGCCCACACATAGTCCAGCTGGTTGTTTTTATCACTGAATTTCACGTCAAAAGCTTTGGCAAAATTCTGGCCCAGGAAATGAGAGGTTCCTGCCTGCAAGGCCTTACCATCCTGCATCAACGCTTCGATACAATAGGTTTCTTCAGCACCGGCAAAACGTTCGCTTGCCGTTTTTATTCCTTTGATAACAGGTACAGCCATGTAATCTTCCACGAACGTGGCATAGACCCCCAGCATTGTTTCCGTTTCATCAACTGCCTCCTCGCGGGTAGCATGCGCGGTGTGGCCTTCCTGCCATAAAAATTCCGTCGTACGCAAAAACAGGCGGGTACGCATTTCCCACCGCACCACGTTGGCCCACTGGTTGATGAGTAAGGGCAGATCCCGGTAAGACTGGATCCAACCTTTATATGTATTCCAGATGATGGCCTCACTGGTGGGACGGATCACCAGTTCCTCCTCCAGCTTTGCTTTGGGATCAACGATCAGTTTGCCCTTGTTCTCAGGGTCAGCAACAAGCCGGTAGTGGGTAACAACTGCACACTCTTTTGCAAAGCCTTCTGCATTTTTTTCTTCTGCCTCAAATAAACTCTTGGGTACAAATAATGGGAAATAGGCATTTTCATGACCTGTCTCTTTAAACATTTTGTCTAACTGGTCCCGCATGTTTTCCCAAAGTGCATACCCGTAAGGTTTGATCACCATACAACCGCGTACGGCAGAATAATCTGCCAGGCTGCCCTTAATGACCAGGTCGTTATACCACTGCGAATAGTCTTCTGCTCTTGATGTTAGCGCTTTACTCATAATACCCAAAACCCGGAAGGCTTTATTTTTTATTGTTTTAAAATATTGTTTTTGTCCCGGCTTTTGCACCCGGTGGTCATCGTTGCGTCGCCCTCCTCTCCAGGTGAACATTAATCAACAAGTACTGCCTGGCAAATTATCCTGAGCAATATAATACGGCCGTCGAACGCTACGAGGCATTACAACCACAAACCATGTTGCTATTGCGCACAAAAGTAACAACTTCTGATACTTCGCCAAAGATTATATATAGCCTGCTGATTTCAACCGGGAGCTCCAAATCAGGATCTGAAAAACCTGAAAAACCGGAGCCGGGAGCCAGCAAAAGCCCATTGAATAACGTTATGCTCTATTTATGACATCTTTAACAGCAAAAAAATAGTCTTATACGTCTATTAGCAAAGAGTTTATGCAATTTTACAATAACGATAGCCTCTTTATTTGATAACTTTACAATCATAACATAAACCGAAACGCCATGAACATTAAAATTTTACTTCTCATCATTGCAGCTGGTTCGCTGGCCAGTTGTAGCACGGCTTATAAAAGCGGCCAAACGCCCGATGATCTTTATTATTCACCAGTGAGAGCGGTTGAGGAAAAACAAGAGAGAAGGACGGAAGTGAGAAGAGATACCCGTTACGACAATTACGAAGACAGGGCCATCATCATGAGTTCCAGGGACAGGCGTTGGAGAGACCTGGATGATGAATATGATTATAATTGCCGGTATGATCCTTACCGTTACGGTTACAATTATGGCTACTACTACAATCCATATTATTACAACAGGCCTGTTTACTTACCCGGCTACGTGATCGTAAATCCTAAGAATGCTACGCCGAGGATGACAAACCTTGGCAGCTATAATAGCTCTACCCTCGTGGTGTCTGATGCAAAAAGCGGCGATACTAAATGGGTTAGAACAAACAGGGCATATAATAACAGCAACAGCAGCGGTTCTTTCATCAGGAGGATCATCACTCCTTCTGTGAACAACAGCACTTATTCTTCCGGCTATGAAAGGAATTCATCCGGATCTGGTAATAATTCAAGGACTTATACACCATCCAGCAGTAACAACAGTTCCGGTTCTGGTTCATCTTCATCAGGAAGCAGCGGTTCCGGTAGCAGCGTACCAAGGCCTGCAAGAGGCAATTAAAGATATAGAGCAGGCATTTAGCGATTAATGCCGGCTATTTTCAATCTGCTACAATTATTTTCTGCCATTAAATTATTTGAACAAATGAAAAAATATTTACTGTTATTTTTTTTAATGCCAGCTGCCCAGGTCTTTGCGCAGGTGCCTGAAGATGCTATCCGGTACAGTTGGTACCCGCAAAACGGAACTGCCAGGACCCTTGCTGTAGGCGGGGTAATGGGCTCACTTGGCGGCGATATCACTTCCACTTTTGTGAACCCCGCAGGAATTGGTTTTTATAAAACAAGAGAATTTGTGATCACACCGGGGATTTACCTGAACAAATTAAAGGCGGACTACCGTGAAACCAATTCCGTGGAGAAGAAGAATAATTTCGGGCTGGGACCCATCGGTTATATTGAAGGCAGCCCCAACCGCCGGAACAGTAAACAAAGCAATGCATTCAGCATCGCGTTCACTCAAACGGCCAACTTCAATAACGTCATCCGGTATAAAGGGCTCAATAATTACAGCTCATTCAGTGAACAGTTTGCGGAGGAGTTCAGCAAAAGTAATCGCTCTATCGACGAGGTTTTAGTAGCCAATTCGGAGTTTCCTTACACTTCTGCACCTGCCTTGTATACGTATTTAATTGACACTGTAAGGATTGGTGGTGTTGTGCAGGTCAGGGGCGTTACTGAGAACCTCCTTGATGCCGGCCAGGCCATTCAGCAGGAAATGTACAAATCCACCAGTGGCGGGCTTTATGAACTTGCTGTTGCCGGTGCTCACAACAATGATGACAAATGGTATTTCGGTGGTACCATTGGCATTCCTATCGTGAATTTCAAAAGCCACACGGAGTTTAAAGAATCAGATACGTCTTCGAATAATATGAACGGTTTCAAATCCTTCACCCACACAGATAATTTCCAAACAGTGGGAGCAGGTATCAATCTAAAACTCGGGATGATCTACAGGCCGCAGGATTATCTTCGCTTCGGGCTGGCTGTGCACACACCTTCCCTCATGATGCAGACTGATGAGCATACCACTACTACCACAACTAACCTGGAAACACCTTCAGGACAGTCAGAATCATTTTCCGCATCTTCTACCCAGTTTACCAACGGGGAACCCGGCGAAAGTAAATACATGCAGTTCACACCATGGAGAGTGATAGTTAGTGGTGCTTATGTTTTTCGCGAACTTGAGAATGTAAAAAAACAAAAAGGATTTGTATCTGCAGACATAGAATATGTAGCACATGGCGGGGGCCGGTTTAAAAGTGATAACGAAGAACCGAGCGCCTCAGAAAAAAATTATTATAAACAATTGAACGAGGTTGTTAAACAACAATACAAAGGTGCTTTCAATTTTAAATTAGGCGGCGAATTGAAATTTAATATAATCATGGCCAGGCTTGGATTTGCCTATTACATGAATCCATATGAAGATGCCGCCTTCAAGGCAAACAGGATGTTAATGAGTGGGGGTATAGGTTACCGGCACAAAGGGGTTTTTGTAGACCTCACCTATGTACATCACATTAACAAAAATGCAGACTTCCCATACAGGCTGGAGGACAGGGCGAATACTTACGCTGTTACCAGGCAAAACCTGGGCAACGTAGTGGCGACCGTCGGATGGAAATTTTAAGAAGTGTCCATGGCCTGTAGACCACAGGCCATGGATGTTTTTTCTGCATGAACTTTTATGATAACAAAGTAATTCTTATTTGCAAATTGCCCATTGTCAATTGCCTTTTACCCCTTTCCCATTGCCTATTGGCAATTCTCTATTCCCGCATACCTCTTCACCAACTCTACAGCCGCTACCGGGTCACGCGCGTCTACCCATTTCATTTCGGGGTCTTTTTTAAACCAGGTCAGTTGCCGTTTGGCATAATGCCGGCTATTTTGTTTAATGAGGTCTATGGCTCGATCCAGGTTGCTAAGTCCGTCAAAATAATCAAACAACTCTTTGTATCCTACCGTCTGTAGCGCATTCAGCTGCCTGTAAGGCAGCAAGGACTCCACTTCTTTGAGCAGCCCGGCAGCCATCATCTGGTCTACCCTGTTATTGATCCTTTGATATAGTTCGGTGCGGGGAAGTTCGAGGCCGATCTTTACCATATTAAATGGTCGCGGTTTTTTCTCTTTGGTCTGGAAGTTTAGGATCGATTGGCCGGTTGAAAGTTTTACTTCCAGCGCCCTCATCATCCGCTGGGGGTTTTTTATTTCCCCTGAGGCAAAGTATAACGGATCAACTTTCTCCAATTCTGTTTGCAACCAGGTTATCCCTCTTTCAGCGTAATTAGCAAGAACTGTTTTTCTCACCGCCTCTTCCACCATGGGTATATCATCCAGCCCCTCTGCAAAAGCTTTTATATAGAGCCCGGTGCCACCCACCATGATGGCCACATCCTTTTCCCGGAATATTGTATCCACGGCTTCCAACGCATACCCCTCGAAGCTGGCTGCCGTGAGATTTTCTCCAATAGAATGCGAGTTAATAAAATAGTGGTGCACGGCAGCTAATTCCTCCGCAGAAGGTTTTGCTACGCCTACATCCAGTTCTTTATAACATTGCCTGCTGTCTGCTGAAATTATTTTGGTAGCGTAAGTCCGCGCGAGTGTTATAGCAAGGGTAGTTTTGCCGACGGCAGTAGGCCCGGCAATGATGATACAGGTTTTGGGTAATGGAAAAGTGATTAATGGAGAATTGATAATGGAGAATTGAGAGTTAAGTATTAAGTGTTATGAATTAAGGATTGAGAGGATTGGGAACAGATTTCTTTCTTAAAAAAACCAAAGCTATGCCTGTCTTTGAAAATTATCCATTATCATTTAACCCATTATCCGTTATCCATTATCATTTAACCTATTATCCATTCTAATACCCGTCGTTGCCTTCATTTGTATCTTCTGTAAATTCATCTTCTGCATCTGTTTCCCCGGTAGTGTCATCGCCTTCACTGCCAAAACCTTCCTTCATCGCATCGGGCTGCAGGTCATATTTTTCTTCCATCTCGGCCAGGCGCTTATCCACAAGGCCTTTGGTGCCGTATTGGGAGGGGGCGATTCCTTCTGTTCGCACACAGGTGGGATAAGTAAGTTTATTATTTTCCTCCTTATCTACATGGATCAGTTCCACCATAAAGTGCCAGTTCTTATTGAAATCGTACTCGTATATAAACTTTTGATTGGGGCCTTTGATCTCGCTGGTGATAGTTACTTCGCTCATGATAAGCGGGTCTGCTTTATAATCCTTATCGTATTTTTCGAAAGAAATTTCGCGGCCACGCTGCCAGTTATCGTTGCTGCGGTAAAAAGTAGCTTTATGCTTATTATCAAATTCGTAACTCTTAAGTATAGCGTTATGAAGATCAAGAAATGTCTGCGTGTGACGTATCGCCACGTCGCGGTAAATGCTTTCGTCTTCTTCCCAATAGGTTCTGAATCTTAGAATTGCCATTTTGTAAAATTAGTATTTTTTTGATTCTCAAATTCTCATTTACAAATCCTGCAGGAATAAGTATGGATATATCGATTTTAACGGTTTTTGATTTTTCAGCTACCGGCAAGGGCTAAGTTTTTTTTTCACCTTTACCGCCGGCAGCCATGACGATACCCATCT
>JAKFCK010000467.1:0-2073 GCA_036676685.1 Chitinophagaceae bacterium
CGTGCCGACGGGTTGGTGATCAGGTCGATCTTCTCGATCTCCTCTGCCGACATGCTGCGCAGCATATTAGCCAGCTCCTGACCTGACATCGGTACCAGCTTCCCGTTGATCATCACCTGCACCCCCTGTCTACCACGCATGGCGATATTATCATTCTGATCGACGGTGATGCCAGGCGCTTTGGCGAGTACTTCCAGGGCAGTGCTGCCTACGGCGGTTATGGAATTGGCCACGTTGATTACCGTCTTATCATACTCCTGTTGAACGAGCGGTTTGGCGGCGGTGACAACCACCTCCTTCAACGCGTTTTCGGCGGGTACCAGGCTGATCGTCCCGAGGTCCACGTTCGCCGTAAGCAAGATAGTGTCGCTTTCGTACTTGAGGAAGTTGGGGTTTTGCGTATGCAGCAGGTATTTGCCCGCGGGAATTTTGTCGAACCGGAAGTTTCCGGTGGCATCAGCGAACTCCAGTTTCACCAGGCTTTTGTCGGCGACATTAAGCAGCTGCAGGGTGACTTCATCCAGCTTGCCCTGCACTTTGCTACTAAGCTGGCCCTTCACCTGGAAGAGCGAGATATTCTGTGCAACTGCTTCATTTACGTAAGCACTTACATAAATGATTACGACAAATAGATTTTTAAGAATCGTTTTCATAAGTTGGTTATTTGATTGGCTGTTAATTCAATATAAAGCTATGACGCAGTGTTGTTAAATTTTGTTAAAGGTGATTCTGTAAAAAAAATGTTACAGCTTACGGATATTTCAGATGGACAGAAATGGACAGAATCATCAGATCTCCCTTCAGCTTATGATACTAAATCATCAGCATGTTATAACAAAAGCCTGCTTTTTACTATTTATGAGCAAACAAACACATATAAAAGAAGTAATTTTTATATTACACATTATTTTCAAACCATCAAATTACTGATGGCCCCACGTTGTAAAAAACACTTTTTTCATGAAAAATAGATTCGTGCAGATCCTGGTAACAGGAATAATTGTAATGGTTTGTTTCACTTTTGGTAAGTGGAGCAAGCAAGAAAAGCCTCCCAGATTACTTGTGTTTAGCAAAACCGCCGGTTACCGTCACCAATCAATAGAGGCCGGTAAAGCAGCATTAGTGAAACTCGGCAAAGAGCAGGGCTACCGGGTTGACACAACAGAAAATGCGGCTTATTTCAATGATGATTCTCTGAAGAACTATTCGGCGGTTGTTTTTTTAAGCACCACGATGAACGTGCTTAATGCTGCTCAGGAAACAGGCTTTAAAAGATATATACAGGCCGGGGGTGGTTTTGTGGGTATTCATGCCGCCAGCGACACGGAATATGACTGGCCATGGTATGGAAAACTGGTTGGCGCTTATTTTTTGAGCCATCCGAAACAACAAGAGGCGGTGATCAATGTGGTGAACAAGAATAATATCGCTACCAGTCATCTGCCCGAAAAATGGAAGCGCTGGGATGAATGGTATAATTATAAAGATATCAATCCGGATATAAAGGTTTTGCTTTCATTAGATGAGAAGAGCTATGAGGACGGGAAGAACGGCGACAACCATCCCATTGCCTGGTATCATGAGTTTGACGGTGGACGATCTTTCTATACCGGGCTTGGCCATACGGATGAATCCTTTTCAGACCCTTTGTTTTTAAAACACCTTTTAGGCGGCATCAAATACGCGGTTGGTAATAATGCTCCCCTTAAATATTCGGGTGTAAGTACTCCCTCCGTTCCGGATGATGACCGGTTTGTGAAAACGGTTTTAACCCAGGGCACCTTATTCGAACCAACAGAATTAGCGGTACTGCCCAACCTGGATCTGATTGTGGTGCAAAGGCGGGGTGAGATTATGCATTATAACCAAAAAACCAAACAGCTTACACAGGCAGGTCTTTTAAATGTATATCATAAAACAAATATAGCTTCTGTGAATGCCGAAGAGGGAATATTGGGTGTGGCCGCCGATCCTGATTTTATAAACAACAATCATCTTTTCATCTTTTATAGTCCGGCAGATACGTCGGTAAATCGTTTATCGCGGTTTACCCTGAAGAACAATAAAATTGAT
>JAKFCK010000468.1:0-2892 GCA_036676685.1 Chitinophagaceae bacterium
TTACTTGTTGTTCTTTCCACCTTCAACGTCTGAATCGTTATCCATGCCTGGGTGTGCTTGTCAGTGCCTGGGTTCAGCTGCTCTAAAAGGGAGCGCAGAGCACAGGTCTTATGGAATTTCCTTTGCATGTAGACTAATTTTCTTTTCAAAGTTGCCAGCCGGAAAAGACAGTCCGCCTCAAGTTTCCTACAGTACCTCACTGTTTCTTCATCACAGCTTTGTTCGCGCTTCACCTCCTCCTGTTCTATGCATTTTTGCAGTTCAGCCATTTTCAGCAGGTAATTAGTACTTAAAGAAGTCCGGCCTTTTTCAACCTCAATCACGCTGGCCCTGTTCACACCAAGAAACATGGCCAGGTCTTTCTGACTTAGCCCGTAATGTTTCCTGATATGTCTGCAAGTATACATGTTCAATTTTTTTAAAGATCAGCGAGATCCTTTCACAATGATACTATGCAGTAAGCCCGATTTCCAAATGTGGTGGCGCGTTTGGCGCATTTGGCGCATTTGGCGGATTTGGCAGAAGATGTTAGCCAAAAAAAGTGTTCAACACTAACGAAGACGTGTACGGGTACGATGAAAAATGTAACAAACTGGTTTATCAAAAAACTAAAATTCCTGACACTTTTTTTCGCTCGCCGAAAAACTGTTACCCTAAGTCCTGAGCCATCCTCCATGTGGCGATCAGCACGCCAAATGCGCCAAATGCGCCAGGTGCGCCAGGATATTTTGTTTCAGCCGATTCTGATTGTACACTTGTAAATAGCCGATATAACGGTTGGCAATAAACGAAAACGATCATGATGGAATTAGAACTCACACGCACCTATTATCCCGGTGGCACAAATGGAAGCGTTACCACAGTTGGCCGGAGGGTATGTGAAACAATAGAATTACCATGGCTGCAGAACAAGCCTGGTTTATCCTGTATCCCTGAAGGGAAATACAGGATTGAAATGCGCTATAGCCGGAAGTTCAGAAAACATATGTTGTTAACACGTGTACCTGGGAGGTCTCTTATACTTATCCACCCTGCTAATAACGCAGTGAAAGAACTGAGAGGCTGTATAGCACCGGTATCTAAACATACCGGGGAAGGAAAAGGCTCAGGATCCAGGATTTCTTTTAAACGTTTAAAAACAATCATTAGCGATTCGCTGGAAACCGGCCCTGTTTATTTAATCATTAAATCGTAAACAATGACAATCAAAGAAAGGGTATAACAACCCACCCCGGGGTTTTTCCGCAAACTCAGAAATACCGGAATGGTGCTTGCAGCGGTAAGCGCTTCACTTTTGGCGGCGCCGGTAGCCTTGCCTGCAATTGTATTGCAGCTCGCAGGTTACCTGGCCGTGGCCGGAACCATTGCAGCTACAGTCAGCCAGACAGTGACTACTGATAACGCTGCTTCGGAAGAAGAAGATGGCCAACAGCCCGATCATGGAAAGCACTAAAGCCGGAATCATAAGCAGCACCTTCCTGGTGCTGCTATTTGCAATTGACCCGGAAGAACTGGTGTCAACGATCATACTTGCTGCCATCGGCGCAAGTGTCAGCTTTGGGATATCGTTTGTCCTGGAACGTTTGTTCAAAAAGAAACGAATAAAATAAAAAAGAGGCTACGGCCTCTTTTTTTTATGTTCCTTTTTTGCTTGCCCAAAAAACGAACCCAAAAAAAGGCCCCGGCAATCGATATACAGCACGATTGCCGGATGGAGCAATGTGCAACGGAGGTTTAAAGTTCACTGTACATAAAGGCCATGACAGTGGACTGCATCGACCCGACACCCGCATTCTATATTTTAGGCTGTCGGAAAGACAGAAACGTTTTATTGTAAATGAGAGTCGCGGCGATCACTGTATTTAACACCAACTTAGCCTAGGCTACTAAACCTCCTCATCTGAAAATTCTAACTATCCTGCTAGCTGCGAAGTGAATAAAATTGTGGGCAACAGGACACCGCTGCATGATGTCGAAGAAATGATGCTGAGTGCACTATGCACGGCCGCACCACATAGCTGATTCCGCCACCGGCCGTACATCGGTGGCGGTGCCCTTTTTTGGGTACCTTTTTTTGGCATTAAAAAAAGGTACATGAAAGCGCGCCGCAGGCGTAAAAGACCACCACCGGTTAAAGTTTCCATCGGCCAATGGCCGCTATCGAACTTCGAGCCTATAAATAAAAAGAGGCCGCGAGGCCCCTTTTCTTATGTTCCTATAACCCTATTAATACAGGTATTCTATTACCTGCTCTCTTTTCAATCCTGTAAATGCACAAAATTCCTCAACTGTTACAAAAGCAGTGACAGGCTTGTTGTGCAACCTGCGTATGTGGGCAAGCCACCGCTGTGCAGACCGTTTACTTATCCCTGATATGGTCATCACATCTTTTACATGCACAACCATTCGTTTTTGAATTGGCATAAAATATATTTTAATTGATTAGTCATTGTTCCGTAAAAGCTCAACGAATTGTATGAATATGTTTTGGTCAAGGACTGACCCACGCTCCTCAAACCATTTATACCAATAATCGAACTCCTCCATGCAATCGTTCTCCAGCATATTAACCATGGCTTCCGCCACGGCAAGCTTAGCTGGGTACTCGCAAGTATTTTCATCAAGTATATCCAGTAGGACAAACAGGATCTCTGTGTCATCTTCCAGGATGTAACTCATGATTAGGGTAGCACAACATTGCTGGTAGGCTTTGTAAGCATCGAGATAGCCGGTAAGTGTTTTTTTAATTACGGTCGCGAACTTGTTTGGTTCTGTTGAGCATGATGTTGGATAAAGAATGACAAACAGCTGATTTAAGATGTATTCAAACTGTTTGGTCTTATATAGTGGATGTATAATGACATCCGAAAGATCATGTGGATAGTGCTTCAT
>JAKFCK010000469.1:0-3477 GCA_036676685.1 Chitinophagaceae bacterium
CTGGTCGCCATGGTAGTAAGGGATCTCCCTCAACTGACAGATACATCGGAACTGGTCACACATGGCCGGCGGCTGGATTACATGATTCTCGACAGCCAAAACCACGTGAGGCTGCGGACCGGAGCTGACCGCAACGAGTATTTTGCTTCCGGCAACGGCCAGGTGCGGTCATTAAAAATGGATGAGGATACGGTGATGATCACCGGCGTCACGAAATCAGGAAGGCCAATGCGGTTTTACCGCCTAAGCTTTTATCTGAACCACCTGCAGAACCTGGGTTCCTATAAAGGGCAATTGCAACAAAAAGTCCGGTTGCTCATGCAGCCACAAAATGAAAAATGGTTACGGGCAGAAGAGGGTAATTATTATTTAAAGGATAACCCTGCTATCACTGCACCTGCCCCGGCCGGGAAGTTTGGCGGTAGCGGTCTGCTCCTCTTCGTGCCCTCTGTTGATATCCAGAATTACCGGGATCGTTTTGTGCCATCGATAACTGTTGGATTGGCCAAAATAACCCGGCGCCATAACGTTTACCAGGAATATGGATTATTTAGTGAGGCGCATTTCCGGTTTGCGAAAACTAATGGTACCGACAAAATATTCGTTCAGTCATTTCTTACCCTGAGCTATGGACGCGGGAAGATCGCAGACAACATGAAGATACCATTGAAACTCTTCCCCTACGTTTCCGTCAGCTACCTTGTAAAAAGCCGTGGCGACTTTTATGAAAGAAATACTTTTCGTCTTGGGGTCGGCAGGTTTTCAAATAATTCACTTAAAATAGAACCGGCGCTATACATGAATGGGTTGTTTGAAAACATTACGCCGTCGCTGAGGGTAGTACAAACATTTTGATTTGACTGAAAAATTTTATTAAATACGATGTGTAATGTGAAGAAAAGGTAAAGTGCTTGGCGCGCCGAAAGACAGTACGCCCGGTGATGCTTGGAACAAGGGCCAGCAATCGGGGTTATGAAATAAAAACTGTATGACGGCCGTGAAAAGGTGAAAAGGTCGGCGGGCGGCTAGACAAAAAGCACGGAGCGCTCGGGTTTGTCTTGTCGAAGATCCCGCAGATTGCGGGAACATTGCTTCTTTTGCGTCAAGGCACATCGACGAAGGAGATGCAGCGAATCAACAGCAAATCGAGGAAGCGAGCTAAATCGACGAAGGAGATTCAGCGAAGCAAAAGCAAATAGAAGAAGTGTGCTAAAAGAAGGGCCCCGCCGCGGCCTGAGCGGCATTAAGACATTCAAGTCTAAAAAACAAACCGGTTCCAAAATCAACAACAGCTGGGTAAATCTTTTAAACTTTATCCAAAACTAAAAGCTAGTGTTCAATTCAATTTTACAAGACGAGAACGACATTGAGCAAATTGTGCCAGTTAAGCCGTACACATTGGGAGAGCTTTGCCAAATCTATGATGTCTGCGACAAAACCATGAGGAACTGGCTGCGCCCTTTGCGCGACGAGATCGGCCACAAAGGAAGAACGATGTTTACCGTTTCGCAGGTAGAGATCATTTTCATTAAGCTCGGCGTGCCGTATGTGATAAAGGAGAAACGGTGAGGGCCTTTAAATACTCAATAAGCCTGCAATGAATTAAAGTTCAAAGTAAATAAGGTAGCAAAGTATATAAAGTAACTTCAATCCGTGAGTTACTTATCTACTTTATAAACTTTATATACCCGGTCGGCCTGCAAGGATGAAAGTTCAGTAAATAGTAAATAAAGTAGCAAAGTATATAAAGTAACTCCAGCCCGTGAGTTACTTATCTACTTTATAAAGTTTATATACCCTATCAGCCTGCAAGGCAAAAAAGTTCAGGAGAGTTTTTGTGTGCCTGGAGTGGCTTTGTCCAAAGCTATGAAGGTACAGACAAGACCTGCCAGCCATATTAAAGACCTTACCCAGTTCATTTTTCCCCATTCAGCTGCTGCCTTTTTGAGTGTTTCTGTCCCGGGAAGTTGTTCTGAAAGAAACATCACTTCATTCCTGGGATAAAAATAGGTAAAGGTTAAAATCATAGATGACACATAACAAAGTAAAGCAAAACCCAAAAACAACCGAATGGAAGAAGATCTTTTCCAGAATAAAATCAATGCCAATACAATCAAAAGCATATTTGTCGGGTCTACCAACTGAAAGAAAGTCCCCGGGTTGGCAACAACAAAAAAGTTCCTGGTTGCGGTTATGGATTGAGGGATATTGCTTTCCCAGTTGGCTGCATTAACTATGGAATTGTAGATATTGGTAAAAAACAATCCGCTTGAAAACGCAACAGATGCGTAAAGCACTATTTTTCTCATATTTAGTCATTTTTATTTCTGCAAAGCTATCTATGAGAAAAAAGCTGTGATAGTAAAAAAACGACAAAATCAAACCAGGTCCCAGTTCTGAAACTGGATATGTTCTGCCGATAATTCTTTGTGTACGAGCGTAGGTGTGAGCCTGGCAAATTCCTTAAAGTCTTTGATAAAGTGGGTTTGGTCGTAATAACCCACTTCATATGTTAAATCTGTCCAGGAGATAATTGGCCTGCTTTCGAGCATTTTATATGCTTTATGAAACCTGGCTATTCGTGCATACATCTTGGCGGGCATACCTAATCGTTCTTTGCATTTTCGCTCAAAATTACGGATACTCATACAAGCCATTTCTGCAACCCGGTCTATGTTTGTATTATGGTTTGCCAACAGGTGCTGCAGGGCAAAATCAATGGGTAACGGTTCTTTTACCCGGGATAGTTTTCTGAGAAAATATGCCTGTACAATACCATCCAATTCGGTTAAAGAAATAGTGTCGTGAGATTTGTCTAAAAGTTCTTCTATCTCCCTGCCTACAACTTCCCTGGCAGGGTAACCATTGTCAAATATTTCCGTCATCGGAATATTCAAAAACCGGTTTAGCCCCCCGGGCTGAAAAATAATTGATACGGTTTTATGGCTTTCTTCTACCAATAGTTTGAAGGGAGTAATTTGTGCCCCCATCAATGTACAAGATGTAACTGTATTGAAATTGTTCTCGCCTGATTTTTTGGATTTCAACCGGGTATAAAGATTAATGAACATTGCCTGGTCGGGCGAGGGCATATAATTACCCTCTAACCTAACAGGAATATTACCGAAATCAGCTTCTATAATAACGATATGCCTTATCAGCGAACGTAATGCAGGATGAATCCTGCATTGTTCTGTTCGGATATTTGGGACCAGGTTGTTCATCTTTTACTGACAGGAGTAATGGTTAATATTTTATTCTTGTTTCGTTTCGTGTGCCACGAACCGAGGCGGCGTAATGTGGATTCCAGGATTGCCGAAATGAAAGTTCCATGCCCTGGTTCGTGGCACACGAAACAGTGTCCAGTGACCAGTGACTCGTCCTTTCGTTTCGTGTGCCACGAACCGAGGCGGTGTGGCTCGTTCTTTCGTTTCGTGTGCCACGAACCGAGGCGGTGTGACTCGTTCTTTCGTTTCG
>JAKFCK010000470.1:0-5986 GCA_036676685.1 Chitinophagaceae bacterium
CGGCCCACCATGATAGCCACGGAAAGTTCCCTGGGAGTAGGTCCGTCTGATGCCTACATTTTTTACATTTATACGGCACCGGTGCAACCGTATTTTTCGGAACCTATCAAACTGGTGACAGAACAGGAATTGGTGAGGGCAGTACCCGGTGGCACAGGGGAGGCTAAAACCGGTGGCAATTATGCGGGAGCCATGCTTGCCGCACAACGTGCCAAACAAAAAGGATTTGACCAGATCATCTGGCTGGAAAGTCCTGGCTTTAAAAAAATACAGGAAGCAGGCATGATGAATTTATTTTTTGTGGTCGGTGATACGGTCATCACACCGGAACTAAGTGGCGCAGTGCTGAAGGGTACCACACGGGCTTATTTCCTGGATATCCTGCGGGAAAAAAATATAAAAGTAGAAGTGCGGGATATTTTTATCGATGAGATCGTGTCGGCATATGAGAGCGGTGACCTGGTGGAAGCTTTTGGTTCGGGAACTGCAGCCGTAGTGTCGCATGTTTCCGAAATTACACATGATGGGATACGTTTGGTTCTGCCAGGAGAAGGAAAGGAGAGCATTAGCGATATGCTTTTCGGGGAAATCAATGGCCTACGATCAGGTCGTTTAAAAGACCACCGCAATTGGCTGGTACCAGTTAAATAGTGCGACCATCGGTAAATTTGCTGCGCGCTTTTATTTCCGGCAGAATACTTATAATATTAAACTCAGACCACTAAAATTAAAATAGCATGGAGAAAATAAGCTGGAGTAGTATCCCTGTAGAACAGGTGAACGCTAAAATGAAAAGACAATTTATTCACGGGGAAAAAGTGATGATAGCGAAAATGGAATTTGAAGATGGCTTTACTGTGCCCTGGCATTCGCATGACAACGAGCAGATCACTGAAGTGCTGGAGGGCACACTCAGATTCTGGTTTGATGATAATGAAGAAAATCCTGTGGATATCCTACCCGGGGAATCTATTGTGATTCCCGGTAACCGCCGCCATAAAGCACTGATGATCGGCAAAGTGATAGAAACAGATACTTTTGCTCCACCGCGACAGGATTGGATCGATGGATCGGATGCGTACCTGAGAAAATAACCTGCGCCAACTTTACAACGAAAAATATAACCATGGATCTTGGTATACAAAAAAAGGTGGCCCTCGTACTGGCTTCCAGCAAAGGATTAGGCAAAGCAGTTGCTATTGAACTGGCCAAAGAAGGGGCCCGGGTGATCATCTGTGGCACGGATGCAATAGCCCTGGCTACAACAGAAGCAGAGATCAACGCGATATCCCCGGGCAACGTGCGTGCAGTGATATGTGATATTACTGATGAAAGTCAGCGTGCAAACCTGGTGAAACAGGCTGTCGCTGCATTCGGCAATATCGAAATACTGGTGACAAATACGGGTGGCCCTGCATCCGGGCCCTTTGAACAATTTAGTATAGAAGACTGGAAACATCTCTATAATTTACTTTTCCTGAGTGCGGTAGATATTATTCAACAGGTGTTGCCAGGCATGAAACAAAAAGGTTTCGGCCGGATCTTAACCATCACCTCTGTTGCCGTTAAACAACCTGCGGATAATTTAATTTCATCGAACGCGGTGCGCACAAGTTTATTGGGGTTGGTAAAAAGTTTGTCCAACGAAGTAGCGACTTTTGGTATCACCGTAAATAATTTGTTGCCGGGCTATACACAAACTAACCGCCTGCAAGACCTGGTGGCGAAAAACCCGGAAGTGAATAAAGTTAAAGAAACCATTCCCATGAAAAGATTTGGAACGCCGGAAGAATTTGCTGCTGCTGCGGCTTTTTTGGTAAGTGAACGCGCCAGCTATATCACGGGACAGTCGCTGGCGGTGGATGGCGGGTGGATAAAGGGGAGTTAAGATGGAAGGTGGACGGTGGACGGTGGCGTGGAGGAGGACGGTGGAAGGAGGAAGGCGGTAAAAAATAAAATTATGACAGGCGGAAATGATTGGTTTGGATAAGTTGGTTTTCTTTGAATAATAAAAAATACAGTAATTACGATGCACAAGGTTTTCCTTTTTAGTTTTTTACTCCTGGCCACGACGGCAGGCGCACAACAGAAAATAGATTTCGAAACGTATAATCCTCCTTCTACACTCGTTGTGCCGAAACACCCAGTAACCAGGGCAAAGTTCCCCTTTATTGATGTGCACAATCACCAGTACCGCATGCCCACCATGGAGCTCAATACACTAACTACCGAAATGGACAAACTGAACATGAGGGTGATGGTGAACCTCAGCGGCGGAACGGGTGACCAGTTAAGGGATGCTGTGAAAAACGGGCGCGAGAATAAACCGGGGCGTTTTATTGTTTTTGCCAACGTAGATTTCAAAAAAGTGGGTGAGCCGGGCTGGGGTGAAAATGCTGCCAAACAACTGGAAGATGATGTGAAAAACGGCGCCAACGGGTTAAAGATCTTCAAAAGCCTTGGGTTTTCTGTCAAAGATATCAACGGCAACCGCGTACCGGTAGATGATCCCCGGCTGGATGCCGTCTGGAAAAAAGCAGGCGAATTAAAAATACCGGTGCTGATCCATACAGCCGATCCTAAACCTTTCTGGGATTCACTGGATAACAGGAATGAACGATGGCTGGAACTTATCATCAATCCCAATCGCAAACGCGGAGCTGAAAATCCCGTACCCTGGGAAACATTAATGAACGAACAGCACAACCTTTTTAAAAAACACCGCAACACTACTTTTATAGCTGCACATTTTGGCTGGTATCCAAACGACCTGGATAAATTAAGCAACCTCCTGGACGCGATGCCAAATGTTGTGGTGGAGTTTGGTGCCGTGATCGCAGAACTGGGCAGGCAACCGAAACGGGCAAAAGTTTTTTTTACAAAATACCAGGACCGAATCCTCTTTGGTAAAGACAGTTGGGTGCCGGCTGAATACCCCACCTATTTTCGCGTGTTGGAAACAGAAGATGAGTATTTTCCTTACCACAAAAAATACCATGCTTACTGGGCGATGTATGGGATGGGCCTACCGGATAATATCCTGAAAAAAGTGTATTACAAAAATGCACTTCGCATAATTCCGAATATTGATAAGAGTGGATGGCCGGAGTAAAAGTTATTTTAAATGTTGAATTTTAAATGTTAAGGGTGGGATGTCGAATGTTGAATTCCGAATATCGATAAGGGTGGATGGCCGGAGTAAAAATTATTTTAAATGTTAAGTGTGGGATGTCGGATGTTGAATTTCGAATGCCTTCCTGCTGGATTGTTGATTTCTATGCTTGATTTTCTGCTTGATCGCATCTGCATGAAGCCATTAATTTCTTAGCATTGTCCAAAAGTTCTTTTCGAAAAAAGCGACGACGAACATCGTTAACACGGGACTGATCCCAACAAAATAGACTACTTTTATTAATCACCGGTTGCAAACTTTCTTCTTTTCGTTTCCTGGAAATGCATCCGGAAGTCTTACCCACGCTTACAAATTAAAAATATTACACAATGAAAACATCTCTTTATTTAATGCTCATGTGCACGGCGATCCTAATTGGAGGCAGTGTCACAGCCCAGAAGTATAAAACGCCCGCTGACACCATTAAGCTGAACAAGGAATACCTTACCGTAAGCAATGATATCGCCGATTTGTCGGCAAGGCTTACCCAGGCGCAGAACGACCTGCCCGGTATCCGCGAAAGGGCCGGCGAGGCGGGAGCCAATGCCCAGGATGCCGCTGATCATAGCAGTGACAGGGCCGATAAGGCAACAGACGGAAGTGTAAAAGATGCAAAACGCGCAAAACGGAGTGCAAAGACTGCCTATAAAAAAGCAAAAACCTCCAGGTCGGCGGATGCGAATGTAAGAAGCCAGGAGAAAAAAATCGCTAAGCTTAGTGCCGAACTTGCACGCAGGCAGAAACGCCTCGCGCAACTGGACGAAATGCGGGCCGCGATCTATAGGATGATTCCCGGGTAAGTTACCGGCAACGTTTGGATGATTTGATGACTGAACAACTCCGAACCGTTATCAACCGCATCTCCCATGAACTATCAGCCATGAACCATGAACTTTTCCGGATTGGATGATTGAACAACTCCATATCGGCATCACTCGTTTACGATCCCAGGAACTTTCGCAGGTAGGGCGCTGTTTTACTTTTCACGTTGGAGGCGATTTCTATCGGTGGGCCGACTGCTACAATCTCCCCGCCATCGTCACCTGCACCCGGGCCGATATCGATCACCCAGTCACTACCTGCCACTACGCGCATATCATGTTCCACCACTATCACTGTGTTACCGGCTGCTACAAGTCCTCTTAATTGTACCATCAGCTTTTCCACGTCAGCCGGATGCAGGCCCGTAGTAGGTTCATCCAACACATAAAGCGTATAACCATTTCCTGTACGTTGTAATTCTGTAGCCAGTTTTATTCGTTGCGCTTCACCCCCGGAAAGTTCAGTAGCAGGCTGGCCAAGGCGGAGATAGCCCAGTCCAACTTCCCTCAACACGCTTAAGGAGCGCCGCACCGGGATATTTTCCTGGAAAAATTCAAAAGCCGCATCTACTGTCATGCCCAGTACCTCGGCAATATTTTTGTCCTTGTATTTTACTTCCAGCGTTTTGGCATTATACCTGGCACCAGCGCAGGTGGGGCAGGGCGCATATACACTTGGCAGAAACAACAATTCCACCATCACCGCACCTTCACCCTGGCAGTTAGTACACCTGCCTTTCGCCACGTTAAATGAAAAACGCCCGGCATCGTAATGACGTGCCTTCGCCATTTTGGTGCCGGCAAAAATTTTACGGATAAAATCAAACAGGCCGGTGTAGGTAGCCAGGTTTGACCGGGGTGTTCGGCCGATGGGTTTCTGGTCAACCAACACCAGGCGTTTAATGTGTTCCATTCCGGTGACAATATGGCCCCCTAATGGAGCCGCCGGTTCATGTTCCAATGGGTCTATAGTTTCCTCTTCCACCGCTAACTGGTGCCCCAGCGAGGCTGCCACAAGTTCCACCAGCGCCTGGCTCACCAGGCTTGATTTGCCGGAACCTGAAACGCCCGTGACGGTGGTGAAAACTCCAAGCGGAAACCGCACCTTGAGGTGCTGAAGATTATTTCGGGAAATATCTTCTATTGCCAGCCATGCTTTGGCAGTGGCTACCGCTGGCGCGATAAATTTTTCTTCATTAAACAGATAAGGTCGGGTTTTGGAGTTCTTGATTTTTTGCAGTCCTTCAGGCAGGCCGCTGTACACGATATGGCCTCCCTTTTCACCTGCAGCCGGGCCCACATCTATGATCCAATCTGCGCGGCGAATCACATCCAGTTCATGTTCCACCACGAACAAACTGTTGCCCGAAGATTTTAATCGTTCCAGTGCAACAAGCAAGGCCTCTGTGTCTGCAGGATGAAGCCCGGCAGAAGGTTCGTCCAGCACATACACTACCCCAAATAAATTGGAGCGAACCTGTGTGGCAAGGCGCAGCCGCTGATGTTCGCCGGGGGAAAGTGTTGGTGTACTTCTTTCCAGGGATAAATACCCCAGCCCCAGGTCCAGCATTACCTGCAATCTTGCGTACAGGTCGAAGGCGATGCGCTGTACTACCATAGCTTTTTCGGGGTGTGCTTTATCCGGTTTTAATTCGCCGGTAAAACCAGGGGAGGAATAAGGCTGTAATATACCTGCCAGGGATTGCATAGGTAGGCGGGAGATCGCGGTAATGTCGTACCCGCTGAATGTGACGGCAAGGGATTCCCTGCGAAGCCTTTTGCCCTCACAGGTGGGGCAGGTGGTGCTCAGCATATATTGTGCTACCCGTTTTTTCATCAGCGGGCTTGTTGTGTTGGCAAAAGTTTGCATCACATATTTTCTCACACCGGTGAAAGTACCCATGTAACTGGGTTCAAGTTTACGTTTAAGGGTGCGTTGCACTTCGGCTTTCTCCCACCCGGTATACACAGGCACAACAGGTTGCTCGTCTGT
>JAKFCK010000471.1:0-2426 GCA_036676685.1 Chitinophagaceae bacterium
GTGAAGCGGGCCCAGGTTTCTGCTGTATAACTGAAGCGTGTTAAATAGAGTGCCATATGTTTGATTTTAGCGTAATTGTTTAGAGCGTTCGAAGTGTTGATCAGGCATGCAATTCATTTCTTTTGCACCAGCTGCTTATAACGTTGTAGAACAAACGAATAAATGTTTATTCCGACCTTCCGACCCACTTCCAGGTATAAGTACCGTTTTGGTTTACAATGCCCCAGTAGTCAAATGTGCCTATACTTCTGTCGCCGGCAGCATTAAGCAAAAGCGGCCCTGTAATGCCGTAAAACTGGTTGGCGGTAGACTGGAAAGCCTGCTTTATTTTTTCAAAATCATTCGTAGGTTCGGGAAAGGCCGCAACCGTACGGGCAATCACCCACACTGCATCATATGCTGCCAGTGCATATGCATCGGGCTCCTGGCCTGTTTTATTTTTTATGGCTGCAATAACTGTTGCAAGCTGGGGGTGGGGTTGTGCAGGCAACCCAAAGCTGGGTGCAAAGAACCGGGTAGCCGCAGCAAAAGCCGCCGCTGTGGGATCAGATAGTAATACGGTGCTTAGCGTAACGCCATCGCCACCATACCATTGAACAGAAGAAAAAACAGGGTCAGCAGCAGCCTGGTGAAACAGGTCTTTCGCTTCATCAAAAGAAGCCAGGTATACACCCACTTTATCGGCGCCCACCAGCGTACTCTGTTGTTGTATCTTGCTTTTTAGTGTAGCCAGTACCGTGGAAAAATCAGTTGTATTAAAGTTATAAGGAACCATGGCATCCACGCTGCCACCGAGGCGGGTAAACGTAGCGCCAACAGCCTGCTGCAAACCAAGGTTGCCGGCGCCACCTCGTGCTAAAGTGATCAGTGCACGGCGGCCCGATTCAAAAATGGTTTGTGCCATTGCGCCACCTTCCAGTGAATCGCCGGGGCAAAACCTAAAAATAGCATCGCCAGGGAAGGCCAGGTTTCCAGCGGTACTGCTCTGGCTGACCACCAGTATTTTATTGGCATTTATCATGCTTCGGAGCGATTCCAGTTCAGCACTTGACTGTGGTCCCACCATATATTGAATGTTGTTGCGCAGCGCTTCTGCAAGTAAGTTCCTGGCTATTGTCGTATCCAGTTTTGTGTCGTAGATCGTGGCGGTGAAGCGGTACCGCGAACCAGTCTGTTCCATTTGACTGTTGACCTCGCGAATGGCTATGTTCATTGCTTCCTGCGATGCAAGGCCCAGCGTTGACCAGTTGCCGGTAAGGGAAAGGAGCCCGCCAACGTTAACGGTTACCTGATCTTTTTCATCATCATCTTTATCACAAGAAAAAAAACCTATGGCCCCGAATAAGGCGATAACAAACAGTAACTTTCTCATAATACGCCGATTTATAGATCCGTTGCCGGACCAGTGGAAAAAATCTTGTTATGCTCGAAAGAAAGTGTTTGCAGAAGGTAGAATCAGCTGCGGTGCAGTAATAGGATATACAAAACGATTGCAGGACAAAGTTACCGATTTAAGGATTTTCTGTCCTTGCCCACATAGGGTTTTGCTTCAAAACTTTTTTGTAAACAGAACAGTTTACAGTATGTGCGCCGGGCAAATAACCTATGCTCATTAAAAACTCGTTGACGATCTCACCACCAGTAAAACGAAAATTCTTTTTAAATAATTGCACCCATTCTGCTTTTGTTTTTGGGTGATGGTGTTGTAACCATTTTTCAAATGAACCGAACTCTTTTGCCAGGGTCAAAATGGTTTTCGCGTTTTCAATCGCAGCATTAATTTTTAGTTTGTTGCGGATAATGCCTGCGTCTGCCATAAGGCGTTCGCGGTCTGTTTCGTTGTAGGCTGCAATTTTTTTGATATTGAAATTGTTGTATGCTTTCCGGAAAGCAATTTCTTTTTTCAAAATTGTTTCCCAACTCAATCCTGCCTGGTTGATTTCCAGGATGAGCCTGCCAAAGAGTTCATTGTCATCGTGCAGGGGAAACCCGTAATGATGGTCGTGGTAGTTTTTATGCACCGCTTTTCTTTCCTCGGGTTGCATTGTTTCTATGGCCTGGCAATAACTCATAATTCAATCTTGCTCATTCTTTGTAAAAGCGATTCTTTAAAAGTATACATTACTTAAATATGGTAAACAGGATGGTTATAATAACCAGGAGCAGCGAATATAAATTGAGCGACCTTGAATTGAACTTGTCCTTGATCCAATACCTGCCTGCCAGTATGATTAAAACAGGTATTGCAATGATCACCAGCAGCCACAGCATTTCGAAAATGGCACCCACCACTGCGAAACGATAAATGTCTATAGTGCTAACCAGCCCCCATATCAGTGCTACGATCAGACTAAGCAGGAATATGATTTTGTTGGTTTTTGAATTATTAAATACGGCAAGGTCTTGCATCATGAGGTTATAATTAT
>JAKFCK010000472.1:0-21920 GCA_036676685.1 Chitinophagaceae bacterium
GCATAGAGGCCGCCAGTCGGAACGACATGCACCCGTTTGCTGTTGAAACTTTTTGCGGATATCGTTATGGCCGCCGGTAACATTTTCTCCCCGGCATTAATGACAGTAAATTTTATTTTCGCCAGTTTATTTTTAATATCGGGATATACCTGGATATCATAAAAGTGCAGCACAGGGAGTGCCTGTAAAAACATTTTCCCTACAATGCCATTCCAATTGCCCTGCGTATGATCACTCACACTATGTGAATCGGGACCCACATTCATTTTGTTGATCCTGTTATCAACCCTGATGGTGATCCTGTGTTTGCCGGGTTGTAACAACTTTGTCAAATTAAATTCATGCGGAGCCACCAATGAGTTATTGTTACCCACTTCCCGGTCATCTATCCAGACCATGGCAAAAAAATGGCAACGTTCCAGGAACAACTTAATTTGTTGTTGATTCCAACCGGCAGGTATCACTACATCCCGCTGGTACCAGGCAGCGCCCACATAATATTTACCAGGTGTCAACCAGAATGGGATCTTGATATTTCCCGGTTGCCTGTATTTGGCCAAAGAAGGACGGAAGAAAAAGGAGCTGTCGTAGATGCTTGCTGTCCATTTTGTGTTTAGGGTAACCTCATCACCTTTCCTATTTTCTGCCATCGATCCCGGTAGGTTTACGACTTCAGGCAGGGTAGTTTTGAACCAATTTTGTTCAATACCTACATCGGCGGGGTCCGCCTGGAAACGCCATTGGCCGGCAAGATCCATTATGTTGCGAGCCACAGCATTTTTGTGTTGACCGGAAGATGCAAGGCTGATCAGCAGCATAAACAGCACCCCGGCAATGGAAATAAAAGGAAACTTACCCTGGTGATGTTTAAACATGGTCAGCTATTGTAGTATTAATTACGCAATGAAATATTATCTATTGCACTTTTAAAAAATTGATAAATAGTCGTTGACTGGTATATATCTATACCGGCCTCAATATGCTGTTTTATATTAGAAAAAGTAAATGTACTATGTGCGTACCGTTATACCTGCGTTGAAGTGATGTTGAAAGACCCATTAGCGTAAGAGCGTTACGCTCATTAATCCCACGACAACCTCGTTAGCAAGCGTGACCAATTGCATGTTTTTTAATTCCTTGTTTTCCTGCAACGGCATTTCAATCACTGTTCCGGCACCCCCATCAATGGCACGGTTGCTAAATCCTTTTATGGAACTGTATTGGTTAAATGACCTGGTAAACTCACCCGTCTTTAAGATCAGGCGATACGGTCTCGGTGCACCGGTAGTAAAGGCGAACCCATCTTCCAGGTAATCCTGTTCTATCGGCCACCAGTTGGTTGGGTTGATCAGCGGCAATTCATCTGTTGTGCCATCTGCGTAAGTGACAATAACCTTCGCATTGGTGAACTGGCTTTGCTGGTGATTGGTACTGCCTGCCATCAGCAAGTAAACATGCCGGGCCCTTCCGCTTAGTGGAACGGTTGCCGTTTTAGGATAATTATCCCATTGTGATGTATAAATAATATTCTTTGCATCCATCGCAGATGGGGTGGCAAAAGGAATTTTATCCAGGTGAAGCATATTGGCAGTTCCCGCTTTAACCCTCATGCCACTATCATTGATCTGCGCATCAGTCAGCGGGTAACACCAGTTACCAATGCCCTGCCATGGAATTTGTAAGGTGGGGGATTGAGGGCGGGGAGACAGATACTTGTTCTTAAAGATTTGCGTGACCTTATCATTAAAATAAGGCTGCAGGTCGATGGTTGAAAATTGGTCGTCTTCAGCAACCACTAACGGGAGAGTTATAACTTTGATCAACGCTTCGGTTTTGAAACTCACCGGCTCAAACCATGTGGCCTCCCCCTGTTGCAACTTTATAAAAACTGAATTATGCTTTTCGGTTTTTCCTGTTTGGAACCGGATGTTTTTATTGTTAAAGTCATGGTTACTTAATGCCTCTTGTGGATCCTCAATACCGATACAGGTGGCTTTCGTAAGTGAAATATTTCCTTTCTCGTTAGGCTGGTAAGACGACTTCATTTTTATTGATTCAAAATCACTTCCTGACCAGGTTATTTTGACAAGGACGTTTTTTTGTTTCCCGGCGGCTATTGAAATTTTTGGTTTACCCACTATACCCGGGATCCATTTCCATTGCGCGGGTTTGCCATTAATTGTAACGGAAGTAATTTTATCTTTTAATGCTTTGACCTGGAGGGTAAGGTTCAATAATTTAGGGTATGATTGGATGATGGCGTAAGAGGAAATATTTTGTTCCTGTTTGAAGTCAATACTGATATCCGGCACCGTTAGTTTGGCAAATTTCCAGGAGGAGGGAAAACCTGGTTTGATCAATAACTGGTCATTCAATGCATCCGGAAGAATACCAAACAGGCCTTCCGTTAAAGTGCGGGCGGTTACGCCGATACCATCTGCAAAGTCCCGGTATAGTTCACCACGGATGGCATCATAAAAAGAAAGCTGCTGAAAACCTCCCGGGCTTGCGCTGGCAAACATACTTTCTACCAACGTACTTTTAAATAATTTATAAGCATTGTCATGCTCTCCTCCCTGCCAATAAGATAACGCGGTGTGTAGGTTCTCGCCAAGCCCGACATTATTGATGCTCCAGGTATAAGGCTGCCAATTGGTGGTTGATAACAAATAATAACCCTCATCTTTTAAGCCTTTTAATTTCACCGGGATGTGTGGGATAAAATTATCTATATAACGAAGCATCTGGTATTGCTGTTTATCATCAGCAGTATTTTCATCAATAGCATGATAGATCGTCCACAATCCTGCAGACGGGTGTACCTGTTTCAACCCCATGAGATCTTTATTTTCTGCAAACCATCCTTTATCCTTTAACCAAAGTTGTTGATTCATGGCGGAAAGTATCTTCGTGGCTTCTGCTTCATATAAGCTGGCCTCTTCCCCGATTAATTTTGCCAGCCGGGCTGCTGTTTTATTTGCCCGGTAATTATATGCGGACGAATGTGTAACACCAGCACCACTATATTGTAAAGCATCGCTGGCCCAGATAGCGGCGTATGCATCATACAAGCCATCTCCATCTGCATCAAAATTTCTCTTTTCCCACTGCAGGTGCAGTTTGATCAGGGGCCACATTTTTTTCACAAAACCGATATCGCCTGTATAATTAAAATGATTCAGGAGCTGGTCTACAAACACCAGGTTCATATCATAATGATGCGGGCGGATATCGCCACCGGGGTTGCGGCTGATATACCCGTTACTAAACATGGCTGTGCCCATTTTTTCCTGCTGCCTTGCGATGTGTAAGGCTGTATCAAATACCACAGGTCCGGGGGGAATTTTGGTAACCTGGGATAATGCATAACTGCTGAAATGCTGCCGGGCCCTGTCGTGCCAGCCAAGCGGGTCTGCACAATATGCTCCCCGCCAGGCAGGCAAACGCATTCGCCAGGCAATAGCCCCATGCATGTAAGAGGGATCCTCCCAGATCGCATCTGCCGCTATGGCCAAAGCACTGCCCAAAGGATTGATGTAAGGGTCTGGTGTTTGCAGCACAATTCTCTCTGCCAGCTTTTTTCTAGTTGCTTCTGCATAGACAAATAAAGCCGGCAGATTTTTATAGCCAATCGTAGAAGAAGGTTTTTGCACAGCAAAATAAACTGTCTCACTTTTCTTTAATGATATCTTACCCACAATCACGGGCGAGGCTGCTGTTGCGGAAGAAACATATAATTCATCAGGTGATTGTTGCCGGGTTGCATCAGCAATTTTCAACGTGGCATTTAAAGGGAAAATACCCGTTAATTCTTTTGGTTTTTCTTTTCCGCTTGTATCTGGTTGTTTATTGCCGTATTGTATTTCGTAACGTTCTTCTTCACTTAATGGTTTTGATAAGCCATAAAATAAACGGAACTGATTTTTTTCAATTCGGAAACTATTGTCTTTACAATAAGCGGGTTGTAAATAAAAAGATGATTCGGGATCGGCGCCTATATCACCATCCCGGCTGAATTTTTTTCCTGTGGCACCACCATACACTATAACCAGTGAGGTACCAGCAGGAATGTTAGTTGTCTGCATTTTGATGATCATTCCTTCTGCGTTTGCCATAGCCAACACAGATAAGTTAATGATGCCGGCACCCAACAAACTATCCCCTATTTCATATAACATCGTACCGGGGCGATAAACAGTTTTGATCCGGGTTGCACTACTCAGCCATTTACTTTTACCATTTACACTGATCCCAATTTTGCAATTTCCCCCCATACCAGGCATATATAATGCAAACTCCGGCAGGTCACCGGTTTCTACCCGGAAACCGGTATTGGTTCCATATAATGCGCGGTTAAATTTCCTTGTGCCTTTGTATAATACAAAATCGTTGCCCTGCGGCTGGTAGTGCATGCTACGTTCTTTGCCATGCCATAGTTTTGTAGAATCAACCTGGGCCGATACACCCGAAGTAATGCAGAGCAGCAGGCACAGTGCACACGATACTAAAGATCCCTTTTTCCCGGATCTAAAGCAGGGAAAAGTAACATTACAAATTGCCACCGTGAATAATTTCAACATGGTTGTTTATGCGGGGTTCAAAAAGCCCGGGCTATTGTTTGATATATTTTTTGAGTTTGCATTTTTTCAATTGCTTAATCCCTTTTACCACGTTGGCAGCGTTTAAGGCCGCACCCTCCCTGGAAGTATGCGTGTTGTCAGTCGGAAACAGCGGTTTCACTTTTTCCGGCCCCATCGCATCGTAATCATCGGCAGTTAAAGTATTAAGGTCAATAAAATAAGCACCGGTAGCTGCAGCGGTTTCCGCGGCCCATAAACTATAACTTGTATTATTATTACGGATCACTTTCCCATCTTTCCAGCCATTGCGCGGGATGGGGGAACAAATGATGGCGGTGCCCCCTTTTGCTTTTACATCCTTTACAAACTTCGACAGGTACCAACCATAAGTATGCACCAGCTCCCGCTGTTTGGTAATGGGATTGTAAATTTCTTTCGCGGAATCCCCGACACCTCTTATGGTACCTCTTGCCCTTGCCGTGTCATCCAGCGGGCTGCTGTCGTTGTGCCCAAACTGCATGATCACGTAATCGCCTTTTTTTATTTTGCCCAACACTTTATCCCATAAACCTTTACTGATAAAAGTACGGGTGCTGGTACCACCCAGGGCATGATTTTCCAAATCTATTTTGGATGTATCGAAAAATGGTTTCATCAAATCCCCCCAGCCCCACATTTTTCCGCCCCCATCACCCCTTCCATTTTTTACGGTGCTGTCACCTATAAAAAAGAGGGTGGGCTTTTTTTTCTCTTTTGCCAAAATAATAAAAGAAGAAAATAAAATGAGCACCGCCGCTAAAAAGAAATTTGATCTTTTACTGAAATGCATGGTTTATTTTTTTGTTAGCAGGTATTTATTTAATCCAAGGGTGGGTATCGATTGAATGCCTTCTGTAACCGAAGCCGCATTGATGGTGGCTCCGGCTTCATTGGTATGCGTATGATCGCCGGAAAATAATTCTTTCACTTTACCAGGGCCCAGCATATCATATTTATCCGCAGTGATCGTATTCAGGTCGATAAAAATAGCGCCTTCGCTGGCGGCAACTTCTTTTGCCCATTTGCCATAATCACCCGCGGCACGTTTTACTTTTTCCCGTCCGACCGGGTCATCCGGGCGGGCTTCTACAAACTGGTTGCGTGGGATCATGGAGGCTATAACGGGTGTAGCCCCTTTTGATTTTACGTCATTGACGAACTTGCGCAAATACCAACCGTAAGTATGTACAGTTTCTTTGCTGCTATCCGGCCAGGTCAGCACCACGACCTCTTCCCCGGTTCCTTTTAACACGCCTCGATAACCTGCACGGTTGGTATCGGGCTTGCTGCCTTCGTTGTGACCAAACTGCATGATCACATAATCTCCTTCCTTCAAAGTGCTCATTACCCTCTCCCAACGTTTCTCTTTAATAAAAGTCCTTGTGCTTCGCCCAGCCATGGCCTGGTTGGAGATTTTTATTTTCGTAGTATCGAAAAATCCCCCAATCTTATCTGCCCAGCCACATTGCGGCCGGTTGGTATTCCTCACCGTGGAGTCGCCGATGATGTACAATGTTGGTTTTTCATTTTGCATTAACACAAATGATGTTAAAGTCACCAATATGATCAGCCAGGCAACAGTTTTTATTTGTAAGTATTTATTCATGTCAATCTTTTTGTGAGTTGTGAGTTGTGAGTTGTGAGTGGGAAGTTCATTTGAGTTTGCGACTTTGAACACTTAATTCTCAACTCTTAATTCTCCATTCTTATTTCTCCATTTTTAATTCTCCATTCTTAACTCATAAACCATCACTCATAATTCATCACTGGTAACCCCTTCTTTTCATCACCACAATATTTGGTTTCGCCGGCTGCTTCATTCCCTCTCCCATAAAAAAGCTGGTATGCGGGGGCTGATTGTAAGCCACATTCTGCCACACGATACTCAACCGGTATTGCGGATCCTGCATCAATGTATAAAATTTTCTATCAGTAGGAATCGTGGTTGTAAAAATGCGCAATTCTTTGCTGTCCCTCGTGCGGCAGATAATTTCTTCTCTCCAGTCGCCGAAAAGATCAGCGGACAAAGCGGGGTTTGATTTACTGCCGTTGTTACTCATACAATCAAAATTCCTTCCGTCGAATAAGGTTTCTGTTTTGCTACTATCATAGATCCATTTGCTGATGTTCACGCCATTTAATATTTCGCTCAGCACATCACCATCCCAAAAAATACCCATATTGCAGGCTGGTGTCCTTTCTGATATTACATTGCCCTTGCTGTCAAACATGCCGCGGATGCCTGCACCGGCCACCCAGCTTTCAAAACCAGGATAACGTGGATCCACATCCAATGCAAGCCCCCTGCCCGGCCCTTCTCCATCTTCACCGGATTTTATGGAAGCTTTTTTCCAGATCACTTCCCCGGTTCTTGCATCCCGGAAATTGGCCCCGGCATCATCAAACCTTTCCTGGATACCAAATACTTCAAGACCCGGGCGCGAGGGATCAAGATCAGAAACATGTAACGCATCCGCATGGCCGATACCTGTTGAATATAATCCTTTGCCATCATCATCAACGGTCATCTGGCCATAAACAATTTCATCTTTGCCATCCCCGTCCACATCTGCCACCGTTAGGTTATGATTGCCCTGGCCCGCATATTTTTCATTGCCTTTTGTATTGCTGTCAAACACCCAGCGTTTCTCCAGTTTGCCTTTTTTAAAATCCCATGCGGCTAAAATGGTCCTGGTATAATAACCGCGGCACATCACGAGACTGGGATGCACACCATCCAAATAAGCCACGCATGCCAGGAAACGATCCATCCGGTTGCCATAACCGTCTCCCCACATTTCTTTTAACTCCTGTTCGGTGGGATTCAATTTGCCATGACGGGGTGGTGTATAATCTACTGTAGACATTGCTACACCGGTACGACCATTGAATACCGTTAAATATTCCGGCCCCGACAAAATATACCCTCTTCTGTTGCGCCAGTCTCTGCTGGAATCCCCAATGATATTTCCTTTACTGTCCATTGAACCATCCCCTGTCTTCATGGCAATTTCTGCACTACCATCACCGTCCAGGTCATACACCATAAACTGCGTGTAGTGCGCACCTTCCCGTATATTTTTTCCCAGGTTAATCTGCCACAACAATGTACCATTCATTTTATAGGCCTGGAATATTGGCGGATCGGTAGGTCCTGCCTGCGAATTATCCCTTCCCCTTCCTGTCATATGGATGATGATCTCGTATTCCCCATCACCATCCAGGTCGCCGACAGAAGCATCATTGGCTGAATAACCGGCGGGTGTTTGTAAAGGGATAGAGAGATAAGCTTTTGCCAGGGCGGGGAGTGTAAATTTTTCTGATACTGCCAGCTCTTTAGTATTCACGACCGGCGCTACATGGTAAGTGTAGGATTTTGTGCTGTCGATATTTTTATCTGAAAAATTGGTGACTGCAGTGATTGGTGTAGTATTAATTTTTGCTGCTTTTTGGTTGTTGACAGCCCGGTAAACATTAAAACCAACCCTGTTTTCATCGGTCACCAACAGGCGCCAGCTTACAAAAATATTTCCTTTGCCATCCGGCACGGCCACTACGCCGCGGTTTAAATATTCCATTTGCCGTTGAGCAAAAGCGCTGAGTGTAAACAGCATCACAAATAAGGTATAGCGTAATTTTTTAGCCATAGTCAATTATTATATTTACCGGTTCTGAAGGGCAATGCAGGTAATCCTTCTTTATTAAAAAAATTAGGTTGTGCTTTTTCATCCCAGGCAAAACGAACTGATGCTGGTTTTTTAATTTTTGCAGATGATACAATCACCCTATCTCCCGCTATAACAGCTGTAGCATTCACAAACCGGCCATCTTTGCCTGCGATACTAAACCAGGTTAAAGGTTTACCATCACTGCTGGTTAAACCTGAACCGGTATGGTCGAATGACAATAGGATCGTATTTTTTTTTCTCTTTGATGAAACAAACACGGGTCCTGAATACGCGACCTGTTTTATTTTATAATCTTTTTCCAATGCCCATAAAGCCAGCCTGCGGCCTATGACCCATTTGTAGGACGGGTGAATATCAGAAAAGTTATCTACCAGGTCAGTAGTAACTGCCATACCTACATTTTTTAAATTTAAGGAGTTGGACTGCGCTTCCCAAAACTCAGGCAGCAAAGTGGGAGCATGTACTTTTTTATCTTTCCTGGCGCTGTAGGAATAAGGTGCGATCTGCACATAATAAAAGGGCAGGTTGTTATCCTTAAACAAACTGCGCCATGTGTTTACCAGCAATTCGAATTTAGCCGGGTAGGTAACCTGGTCCTCTATCATGGCATTGCTTTCTCCCTGGTACCATAACACCCCTTTAATGGCAAAGGGAATCATGGGTTCAATTAAACCTTTGTACATCTGCCCCGGATGAACACCGTCTATTTTAAAATTGGCAGAAGTGGCAGAATCTTTAAATACCGGCGATTGCCGATAACTCCAGTCGGGCTGCCATTGTTCTATCCTTGTGCCACCCCATGAAGAAGATATAATACCGATAGGAATATTTGTTTTTTCAAAAATGTCTTTTGCAAAAAAATACCCGATAGCAGAAGCATACCGAACAAGTGTATCGTTTCCATCGGTCCAGCCTTTCGTAGGCAGCAATGGAATTTTATTTAGGCTTCTCTCCACGTACAAATATCTGGTACCTGCGGGTTTAAGTTTTGTTAATTCGGCTTCTGCTTCATCGATCCCTTTTTTGGGCGCGGCATATCTTTTTAATTTCCTGTCGAGCGTATATTCCATATTGCTCTGGCCGCTGCAAAGCCAGACATCCCCCACGAGGATATTTTTTAAAACAAGGGAAACCCCATCTGAACTGATATCCAGGATTTGAGGAGTGGAAGAAAGTTGCAGTGGATCCAAAACTATTTGCCATTTACCTGCACTATCGGCGAAACCTTTTTTTTGCTGCGAGGCAAATTGCACAATGACTTCTTTTCCCGCGGTGGACCTACCCCATACCGTTAGGGGCTTATCCCGTTGTAATACCATGTTATCGGAAAAAACCTCCGCTATTTTCAGCTGTGCAGGCAGGAAGGTAACGAACAGGCAAAATAGTGCAGTGCAACAAAGTTTTTGGGCTGTAGGCAACATATGTAAAGCGATCGTTTGTACCCACAATTTAGTCTATCCCTGCCCGGGGGCATCATGGGCTATCCTGAGACAAGGTTTAAGGTTCAAGGTTTAAGGTTTAAGGTTCAAGGTTCAAGGTTTTGGCCCCTTAAGCTTATTTCGTTAAGAACGTATCCCGCTTCTCTTTTACTGTTTATTTTTAACAGGCTTAACGCCTTCGCTGGTCATGATTACCCTTTTGAGGGTGCCATCCTTATTGTAATACGAATAATCTATGCAAACTGAACGATGAAAGCTTCCATGATCCGCCGCAAGGGCCCCGTTGTGGTAAATAAAATAATCCTTCCCTTTAAATTCAATAATGGCCTGGTGGTTCGTATTGCTGTTGCCAGCAATCTCGTTCAGTATGCCTTTGTAAACCCATGGTCCTTCAATGCTGCGGCTCATAGCGTAGGCGATCTTTTCCGGGAATTCATATGCATAGGATAAATAATACCAACCCTTCTTTTTATGGATGTAGGGTGCTTCGGTAAACTTCGGCAGGGAAATGGTTTGCATCGGCCCATTCATTTCTATCATATTGTCTTTCAGCTTCACCCAGTTGAGACTGGTGTTTCCCCAAAATAAATAAGCTTGTTTGTTATCATCGATAAAAACAGTTGGATCAATATCATCCCAACTGATCTTTGCCACCGTGGTCATCTCATTTGTGATGAGGGCTTTGCCAATGGCATCTTTAAAAGGACCGGTCGGGCTATCGCTCACGGCAACGCCTATGGCTTTTCCGCGGTGTGTGCTATCGTGGGTTATGGATACAAACCAATAAAATTTACCATCTCTTTCAATTACCTGGCTGGCCCATGCATCATCCTTTGCCCACTTAAACACTTTTACATTTAATGGCGAAGGATGTTCTGTAAATGTTTTCATGTCGGATGTGGAGAAACAAAGCCATTCATGCATTTCGTAGCCACTGCGTTTTTCGGGGGCAACATCACGGCCGGTATAGATATACACTTTATCCCTGTATACCAGGGCTGCAGGGTCGGCTGTGAATTTATGTTTGATGATTGGGTTACCCGTAGCGGTGAATGTTGTATCCTTTTTCATTTGAGCCTGGGTGGTAAAGCAGTTACACAGGAGCAGGGAGGCTATAAAAGTCAGTTTCATAAATTTATTGTTATGTTCCTGGAAAAATTCAATGAGTTATGCTAGTCAGCATTTAAGTAGGCTAAAGCTTTCATGGCCATCTTTTTTTGGCAGATGATCAGTTTTGTATAAATACATTTTAACCTTATTGTGTTCTGCCATAGCCCATGGAAAGTTTTTTCCCATCTTTACCCCAACTAAAGGCCCTGTGGGCTCTATTCATTTTGTTTTCACAAATTCCACATCGTCCACGTAACAATACGAATTAGCCGCACCTTCTGCGAGAAAACCTATCCCGACCTTACCCCCCCTGACTTTAATACGCCTTATGCTGATTTTTTCCCATGAAACATTGGCTCCTTTAACAGCATACCTGCGGGTTTTGCCATTACTCACACTGTACATATTAAGCCGGGAAAAACCGTTGCTATTCTTTATCCTCGCAGTCATGTTGTAATACCCATCCTCCAGCGTTACAAATGGGGAGGATGTTATCTCCTGTGACACTTTTCTTTTAAACTTAATTTTATCACTGATGTTTAAACTTTTTTCACCGATGACTACTTTCCTTTCGCTCTCACTGTTGTGATGATTTAAGAGCGGGGAATTGAATGTATCAAGACTGATAGCAGTTCCTTCAATAATAGTTGTCACCCACCCGGTTAATGCTGTCTGAATGGGTTTAAAATTGCTTGGGAGCGTTTTGCGGTCTGCTTCAAAGCTGCCGTTCTTTACATAATTATTATCAGCAGCCACTTCCCATTCCCCGGTTGTTGCATCCAGGTTCCATGAGCCCAAAGAATTGAACCAGGGTGTTTTTTTATCAAAGGAAATCGGGAACCATTGATTGTAACCTAAGCCGTTACCGGCAAAATTGGCCCAACGATCTCCACTGTAAACGACGGTCTCCTGTTTGCTGCCTTTTACATTGATGAAAAATCCCGTTTGAGTTACGTGTGCATAATCGGCCTCACTTCCATTCATAACAAGCATATCGTTTTTCGGCAGGTACGGTCCCCTGATATCATCGGCCACCAGGTAATAAGCAAGAGAGGCATCCCAGCCATAAATGTTGGAGGCAGCCATATAGTAACTGCCATTGTATTTAAACATACAATTCCCTTCCCGGCTTTGCCCTTCAAAAACCTTCGTACAATCCAGGAGGTTCACCAAACCCTCTTTAATCCCGATCTCCGAAACATATATTTTATTCCGGCCACTGCCGTAAGAATAAACAAGGTATGACTTGCCGGTATCGTCGTCGGTAAACACCGTTTGATCACCGGTGTTGGTTGTACCGATCATATTTTTCATGCTGATCTGCTGGTGCCACTTAAATTGCCCGGTTGGTTTATCAGCAAGCGCTATCAATACCTCTCCACCATGTTGAACAAACATGGCGTATTTATCCATTTCTTTGATAAATGCTACACCTAACCGCCCTACCCAGGTCCTCTTTCCATCTTTAAATACTTCGGACCTGGTGAGCACATCTGCTTCAAAGGTCCAGTTGACTAAATCGGTTGAACTATAACAGGTCACAGCATTGAAAGTAGCGTTGGGTAGGGTCACCCAGGGGCTGTTACGGTAGATATCTGCCTCTGTATAATGAACGCCGTACCAATAATATCTTTCGATACCTGTTACCGGATCGGGAAAGCGAAATATACCACCACCCTGGCTATTGACCGGGCGTTTATCTTTGGTGTACCAGAACACATCATTTTTTATATTGAGCATCTGGCCAGATGCGGCCGCAGCACAAGCTAAAAAACCAGTGATAACAAATAAGCAGTATAATAATATTTTTTTCATCCTGTTAATTGCCATCCGGCTTTTCCGTTGCCAATAAAATACTTTGTGGCCAGTACCAGTCTTCCGGCTGCCCAGGTTTGGCCGGGTCAAAGGTGGTAATTTTTTTCTTCAGGTATTTAGCTATCAGTAGCTTATTGTCTTTTATGCCCTGCACAATACATCGCGCAATTTCAGATGCACCGAAAGTATTAAAGTGGGTATTATCCTCCAGCTTCGCAGGCTGGTTGGGAAAAGTATTGGCAGGATAATGCACAAATGCTTTTATTGATTTTTGCGGGCCCCATGCTTCATATAAAATCTTACTCATCGCGTTCAAATCTATCAATGCTACTTTTTCTTCATTCGCTGTTTGCCGCACTGCCTCGGGATAATCCAGCAACGTGTTAGTGATATGCGCGTTTGCATCAAAACTCCTGCGGTTCATAGACGTTACCAAAACAGGCACACCGCCTTTTTTACGCACTTCACCGATAAAATATTTTAATTCAGATTTGTAGGATGTAAACGGACCGTCCCCCTGTCCTTTTTGTTTCTGGTCGTTATGCCCGAATTCTATAAAAAGATAGTCCCCCGGTTTCATGAGGCTCAATATTTTTTCCAGGCGCTTAGCACCTTTAAAGGATCGAAGCGTTTCACCACTCTCCGCATAGTTGGCAATAGAAATATTTTTCGCTTCAAAAAAAGCCGGGATCATCTGCCCCCAGGATGCCCAGGGTTCTTTATCCTGGTCTACTACGGTGGAGTTGCCGGCTAAAAATATGGTGGTTGCTTTTGTGTTGGGTGTAATTTCAACCGCACAGATCTTGGCGGCGCTATCATTAAACTCCAGTGTGAGTTGGTTATCCCAGTGGCGGTAACCAATCTCTCTCTCTTTCAATTTTACTTTATCCACCGGCTTATTATTCTGACCCCTGATAAGACTGTCTTTCACATGCACGGTAAATGACTGTATTTTTATTTCGCCCGCGGCCGTTTGAATATTGTGAAGGAACAACCGCCTGTTTTCGGCCCTAACTGTCGTAGCTGAAGTACCTTTTTTATCGCCGAGGGTAATTTTTACATCATAATTTCCTTCCGGCAGTTTTACTGAAAAAAAGAAAGGTTTGTTACCGGTTATAAAGTCTGAAGAAATCTTTTTTTTCTTCCCCCTGCTTACATTTATTGCACCAGCAGCAATGATAAACCCATACCCTAACGATTCTGTGTAGGTTGTATTTACCGTGACAGGAATATAACCCCTGCACGCTTTTTCCCCGCCAAAGTCAAATTTAAAACTCCGTTGTTGCTGGGCATTAGCTGAATAAGTTGTAAACAGAAAAGCGAATAAAAAGAATCGTGCAATAAGTTTCATATAAATATTTTTCCTGGTTCGTTATTCAATCCCTTTTTTATCAATTGACCGGGGTTAACGCCCCCTGGGATAAGTTCTCCTTTTTCCGCGACTCAAAGGCGGGCAATAAAATCCGGACTCCCCGGCCGCCTGGACCTTCTTCATATAGTTTAGTTAGACGACAATTCATATATTTTCCCCGCAACAGTTTTAAAAGAAAACAAATACTGATCCTGTGAAAGCTGCTTCACCACTTTTGTTTTATTAAGTGCTCCTTTTATACTGACCGGGTTATTTGTTCTCAGGCTACAAACCCCACCATTTCTGGAAAGTATAAATGCTTTTGTAAGCCTTCCGTTGTTCCACCACATTTCTATTTCAAAATTTCCTCTTGCTACCAGGCCCATTACGTGCCCCTGCTCCCAGGCTGCAGGCAAAGCCGGCAACAATTGTATCTCCGATAAATGACTTTGTAAAAGCATTTCCGCCACACCGGAAGTCCCCCCAAAGTTTCCATCTATCTGGAAAGGGGGGTGTGTGTCAAATAAATTATTGAGTGTAGACTTCTTTAATAACTCCTGCAGCATTTTGTAGGCATGGTCACCGTCTAATAACCTTGCCCAGAAATTTATTTTCCAGGCCATACTCCAGCCCGTACCGCCATCGCCGCGGTTGAGCAATGTGTTGATCGCTGCGTTGGAAAAAGCCGTATCCAGTAAGGGAGAGATCTGCCTGCCGGGATGTAATCCAAACAACTGGGATACATGCCTGTGCCGGGGATCTTCATCTTCCCAGTCATCATACCACTCTACGAGGTTGCCTTTCTTCCCGATTTTTAAAGGATTAAGTAAACTGCGTTTTTCTTTTAACGACTTTACAAATGTCTCATCAGTTTTTAAGATGCCGGCTGCCTCAATGATATTGGTAAAAAGATCATGGATGATTTCCATGTCCATAGCCGAAGCAATGGTAACCGTTCCCTTAAACCCATTGGGATGTATATAAACATTTTCGGGAGAGGTGGATGGAGCCGTGAGCAATTTGCCATCTTTTTCCACCAGCCACTCCAGGCAAAATTCTGCTGCAGAACGCATGAGCGGGTAAGCCACTTCTCTCAGATAGTTTTTATCATTGGTGAACCTGTATCGTTCGTACAAATGCTGGCTGAGCCACGGGCTACCTAAACTCCAGTTGGCCCATTTGGGATCCCCATTGCCCTCTCCCACAGGATTTGTTTGCGCCCATATATCGCTGTTATGGTGCACCGCCCAACCCTTCATGTTGTAATAATTTTTTGCGGTAGCAGTACCGTTGAGCGCCATTCGTTTGATATGATCAATTAACGGCTGGTTCATTTCAGACAGGTTACACATTTCCGCCAGCCAGTAGTTCATCTGGAGGTTGATGTTCGTGGTGTAATTGCTTCTCCACGAAGGGCGGATATTGTTGTTCCAGATGCCTTGCAGGTTGGCGGGCATACCCCCGGGACGCGAAGAGGAGATCAGTAAGTAACGACCATATTGAAAATACATTTCCTCCAGCGACAGGTCTTTTGTCCCTGCTTTGTAATTGGCTAATCTTTTATCTGTTGGTAAACCAGGTGCAGGCCGGGCCGTTAAAGAAAGATCGAGGCGGTTAAAATATTTTTTATAATCTTTTATATGATCTGCCTTTAATTGCCGGAAGTTTTTTTTCAAGGCATTGTTCAAATAAGCAACAGCGAGTGCATTTTCATCTTTACCATCTTTATCAGGGCATTTGTCATAGCCATTAAAACTGGTTGCTGCAGATACATATAGTATAACTTCCGTTGCATTATTTATTACAAGAGAGGAGTCTGTTGTGTTCAGCTGACCGCCTGTTAAAACCGGTTTGACCCTGAATTGAAAACGCATGCCCTTGCAAGATGTCTCCTCTTGAAATATGAAGGGCCTTGGGTTTCGTCGTTCATCATCTGCGATCCTGGCCTTGCCAATTAATAACAATTGTTTATCTCCTGTAACTTTCTTTGTATATCTTAATTCATGATTTACATCTACTGTAAAATTTAGTGAGCCCGGCTTACTTGCGGTTAGTTTGATCACGATGACCTGGCCTGGTGCGGAGGAAAATATTTCCCTTGAATATTTAATTCCACTTACCGTGTATTGATTTAAGGCGGTGGCGTTGCTGATGTTCAGGCTACGGTAATATGTTGAGCTATCTAATTCGACGTTTTTAAATTTGTGTTTGATAATGATATCACCAAGGGGTTGGTACATCTGTGTATTGGGCCCCTGCATTTTTTTAAGCAGGCGAACCGCCTCTTGTATGCTGTCTTTGAAAAGAGCATCCCGCACGGGTTGTAAAAATTTCTGGGAATTGGGATTGGGATTCTGGTTTACCGGCCCACCCGTCCACAGAGTTTGTTCATTTAACTGGATCAGTTCTTCTCCCGCCCTGCCGAATATCATCGCGCCTAATCGCCCATTGCCAATTGGCAATGCTTCGTTCCAGTCTTTTGCAGGTTTATCATACCACAGCACATAATCTTTTTGCTGGGCGATAAGGGATGCTGCATTCAATGATAACAGCGTTATAAAAAATATCTTCTTATAATTCATTAGCTGGCAATTGCCACATTTGTTTGCCGTAAATCCGCAGATTAAATTTGCAAATTGGCGGCATCTTTTAAAAACTGAGATCGAACCCCCGGGTAAAAATTAGTTACCCCTGAACATGATTCCCCTGATGAAATATTAAATCTGCGAATCTGCGGCAAATCCATTCCATGAATCCCCGCTACTCATAATACTGTAAAGAACTGTCATTTACCTTAAACTTATTTTTTTCCATCAACTTATACATTTCAGCACCAGCCAATATAGCCGGACCATAACCATGGGCCGCATACACATTTACAGGACGGTGATAATAAAATGCAGGATCGAAAGCCATACCTGTACCTACACAGGTGCCTTCTACCTGGCCCTTATCATTAATTTTTGTGGCAACTGCATTCCAGGCCAGCATCGCCATAGGTGCATAGGTCACAGGGTTGATCCAGCCTTTGTTGCAGGCATGCGCAATGGCATAAGCATAAATGGCAGTTGCGGAAGTTTCCAGGTAAGAATCATTACGGTCCAGCAACTGGTGCCAGAAACCTTTATCCCCCTGGTAGGAAGCCAATCCTTTGATATGGGCTTTTAATTGTTGCAAAACAAAAACCCTGCCCGGGTGTGTTTCAGGCAATACATCCAGCAGGTCTACCTTGGTGAGCAGTGCCCAACCATTAGCCCTTGCCCAGCGGATCTCGGGATGTGTTTCCATACTCTCCACCCATCCATGCATGTATAAGCCTTTTTCCTTGTTGAACATACGTGCACTGAATTGTTTCACCTGCTTCACCGCATCATCAAAATATTTTTTATCACCTGTGAGTTTGCCCATTTCCGCGAGGGCAGGAACGCCCATATACAAATCATCCAGCCACAGCGTATTTTTTTGAGGGCGCATCCTTGCTAATGTTCCATCTGCTAACCGGTATTCTTTGTTGGCCACCCAATCCACATAGTGATCGATCTGCGGACGCAGGTTATTGTTAACCCCTGCCCTTGTAGCCCTGATCATTGCAGCGCATACAGCACCGGCATCATCCAGTGCATGCGGCTCGGTTGCCTGGCGCAATGGATAATTTAATCCTTTAAAGATACCTTCTCCTTTCAATTTTTTTACGGGAGGCAACCATTTCGCGAGAAAAGCAAAACGATCTTTCACATAGTTCCTGTATTTTTCATCACCTGTTGTTTCTGCCGCCAGGAGCATCGCAGAATACGTAACACCCCACTCATAACTCGTAAGGCGGAAATCCCCGGGTTTCACAATTGCATTCGTGTCCAGCCCCGAAACATCATCGATCACGACTCCCGTCTGTTTGTTGATCATCATCGCGGGCGTAACGGCATCCAGGTAATTGAATATCCTGTCCAATGTCTTTTTTATATCTTCCCGCTGCATGGGATCATACGGTGTGGGGTAATCTACTTTTAGTGCATGTAAGGGAGCATTTACATCGTTGCCTGTTTTAACCTGTGCTACCGCCCCGGTATAAATTGTGGCCGTGGAAACGAGTAAAGTGATTATTCTTTTCATCAGTGTTTTATTAAGATTGCCAACTCCTGATCCTTTTAATACAGATCATCGTTGTAGTTGTTATGTTTTTTCAAAGAAATTTAACCGGCAGGATTTTCAATATAATTTTCCCTGTTGCGAATTTGCTAAAAAATAAAGGACGGCCAATAGATATTGCCCGCCCTTCTATTGATTGCTACATGAGAAAATAATTAATAGCCCGGGTTTTGATAAGCTAAAATATCGGCGGGCGACATTGGTTTTCCGTTTACCTGTTGTGCGATCATTTGCAAATATGGAATAGGCCGTAATTTATGATACGGGGCAAAGGAAAGACTGATGTCAGGATTAAACAACTTAGTGCGTTCAAACAAAGTCTCCGTGCGAACCAGGTCCTCCCAGCGGTAAAATTCCCCGCAAAGTTCCCTTGTGCGTTCATTCAACATAAAATGAATAAACCGGGAAGTAACGGATCCTGCTGTTGGTGGATAATTTTCGCTGGGAGCATTTGTTGTAAATAAGGCGTCAGTGGCCAGGTTGAGCGTTTCTGTATTATCCAGCGTGTTTGGCCCACCGATATATAACCATATCTGGGGGCTCCTGCTTTCCCCGGCTTTGTATGCAGCTCTTTTTCTTAAAATATTTACATTGGTCAGTGCAGTGGCATAGTCACCTTTACGGCCGTAAGCTTCTGCCAGCATCAGGTAAGCATCAGCCAGGCGGATCAATGTGCCGTTACGGATACCGCGGGCCTCATTGTTGGTGGTGGTCAAACGGATAGGGTCAGCAAACTTCACCAAGGTCAGGTATTTGTTCCCGGTATAATCGGAAGAAACAGCCCCACCCGGTGTTGCTTGTTTATACCGTGCAAAAACTGCATAATACCGCATCGCCGAAATGGTGGATGTTAACAGTGCCCTGTTGGCCGGGTTCACGATATAAAGGCCGGCTGTGTCGCCGATACCCACCCTTGGTCTGCCGACCAGGCCAGGACTGGGTGCATTTGCAGCTGTAAATGTTGCGAGACCAGCATTCGATGCTACATTCCTATAGTGAACGGTTTGAAAAGATTTAAAAAACCGGGAATCATTTATTTTATCAAAAATATCGATCGTATAATCCGTGGGGCGTAACCTTCTAAAGGGCCGGCCATTAAAAAAGTCACGCGTCATACCCGGGATACCGGCATCATAAGCAGATGGGTAAAACAAATGAGTCTGATTATTCAGGCCAGCCAATGCGAGGTTGGAACTAAACTGTGCAGCAAACACGATCTCGTTACTGGCATTGTTCGCATCAATTTTAGCCTTGCTGCTGAGTGGTGCACTGCCATTCTCTCCCACAGGTGGAATGGCCCCATCCGGGTAAGCAGCACTGAATAAGTTGCCATAATCTGCTTCCAATGTATGGCCGCTAAAACGGATCACCGAATCGGCAAAAACAATCACGCTATCCATGTCGGTGGATTTTTGTCCACGCACATCATTCACTGCGCTGCCCCTGGTTAAGTATGCTTTTGCCAGGAAATGATAAGCCATTGCCCTTGTGGCCCTTCCCCGGTCTGAGCCTGTGTAACGCCACGGTAGCGCAGGCCCTGCACTTTTTAAATCAGACATCACCTGGTTATACACTTCTGCAACTGATGCTCTTGGAAATTCGTATTGTGGCGCTGTGGGCACACTTGTAACTAATGGTACGCCGCCAAGTTGCTGCAGCAATTGAAAATAATAATATCCTCTCAAGGCTTTCAATTCTGCGATCCGCAGATTTTTTTGAGCCAGGGTTCCCAGGGATTTTGAACCCGGGTTATCGTAGGCCCCAATCATCTCGATGCCCTGGTTACATCGCCTGATACCCGCATAATTATTTATCCATAAGTCATTAACAAAACCATCATTGGCATTCAGGTTCGGGTCATAATCGTTGTAACGCACATTGTTAAACTGGTCTCCTTCCCGGAATTCATCGGTACCAAAATTATACATGGCATAAGATTGCTCACCGGTAAATTTCCATTGCAGTGGCGCGTAGGCAGACTTTACCAGGTCCTCCAAACCAGCATCTGTTTTATAATAATCTTCCGTAAGCGTGGTAACCAATTCCTCTTTAATAAATTTTTTGCAGGAAAGGCTGGCCAGTAAAGAGAGCACCACCACTATCCCCAATATATTTTTAAAATCTTTTTTCATATCATTAATTTAGTACAATTAGCAATTATAGTTTATTACAAATCCATCCTTACACCAAATACATAACTCCTGTAACTGTGGGATGTGGGGCCCACATTATTGGTGGTGGTTCCCGGGAACTCCCTATATGGTACTGTTTCAGGATCGTAATCAGAACTGTTGTGAAACAGTATGGGATTAACTGCATTTACATACAATGAAAAATTGGTCATGTGTAGTTTGTCTGTAATTTTCTTAGGCACCCTGTAGGTCAATGATATATTTTTCACCCTGGCAAAATCAGCCTTCCTGTAAGTTAAGGCTTCCCAGTTGATAGGGATATCACTTGTTTGCGTGGGTTGCTGGTATTCATTGCTCGGGTTAGATGGTGTCCAGTAATTTACCTTGTTGCTTTGGTAGCGACCCACCAAACCTGGTCTTGGCACCCTGTATAAACCACCTACCCTGAAATACACCAGGAAATTTAAATCGAAATTTTTGTAAGTAAATGTATTACCGATGCTGGCGATATACCTGGGATTATGGGAACCTAAAATGACCCTGTCTGCAGGGCTGTAGGCAGTATCCTTATTGGCATCTGTGATGCGGATACGGCCTGGCTGATAGATCGGGTTGGTCCTGTTGCCTGGTTTCAACCAATAATAATCAGCCAGTATGCCTCCTTTTGCAGTATCGGAATATTGAAAGATGCCTTCTTTCTGAAAGCTGTAGTAAACCTGCAATGGCTGATCCAGTATCCATAAATTGGCCATGTTGTTATTGCCGGAACCATCGATGTCTACAATCTTTTCTTTATTGGCAGAAAACATAAAATCGCTGCTCCACCTAAAGTCTTTTTTAACGACATTTTCTGTGTGCAGGCTTAGTTCTACTCCTTTATTGGATACTTCACCAAGGTTAAAGAACACATTCGTAACACCATTGGCAGCAGGGATTGTCCTGTTCTGCAACTGGTCAACTGTATTGGATTTATACAAATCGATAGAGCCGGCGATCCTGTTCCTGAACATACTGAATTCCAATCCAATGTTTGTGGTGGTCGTTTTTTCCCAGCCAAGATCAGGCGTTGGATAGGTGGATGGTGCCGAACCAATTGCCGCTACCCCATTTCCCCAGTTATAATTGGTAAAGGCCAGCGGTCCACCTGTTTGATAAGGATCAATGGATGCATTGCCCACTTTACCAATACCCAGCCTTAATTTAGCGCTGTTAAAAATGTTCTGTGCGTTGAAAAAGTTTTCTCTATCAATTTGCCATGCTACAGAAGCCGATGGGAACCAGGCGCCGTTATTGGATTCTGATAATACAGATGAATTATCGTAGCGGTTACTTAAAGTGAGCAGGTATTTGTTCTTAAAGCCATATTCCACGCGGCCCATGTAGGATAAATACTGGGAGGCGGAAAATGTACCGGAGCCTGTGACCTGCGCATCCGTATTCCTGTTCAGCGAATACCATTTTTGTTCTTCGAAAATTAAATTCTGTGCAGAAAGCGTCAGGGAAGTAGCCCGGTTTAAACTTTGCATTTCATGCAACAAAGTAACATTTATAGAGTGGTCGCTTTTGATCTTTGTATTATAAGTGAGTATATTATCAAACACCCATGAAGATGCATTGTT
>JAKFCK010000473.1:0-2660 GCA_036676685.1 Chitinophagaceae bacterium
AGACGGGAATGAAAAAAAAAGAAAAAGGGAAAAGTGAAAGAAGTGTTGTCGAGGATTTTTTAAATGAGTCAATCTCAGGCGGGAATCATTTTTTTATCATTTTAAAAAAAGCAATATGGATAATTATGTGATCCGTTTTAATGAATCTGATCGGGAAGCCGTGATCGATATTCTTTCCCGATCAAATGACGTTATAATAAACAAAGTAGAAGAAGCAAGTGTGGGTATTACCATCCAGTTTGATGATTCAGAAGCTGCCTATCAAACACTGATGGAGCAAATTGAAAGGGAATTACATCCAACGGCGAAGATTGTCATTGTTAAATTAGACACGCTGGGCGTGGATGGAGGAGACACTGGCAATGCGCCGGTTAGTCGAACAGATCCGAACTGAGGTAACGGTCGCCGCGGTCACAGATGATAAACACGATCATCCCGTGATCAATTTCATCTGCAATCTTAATTGCTGCAGCAAGTGCGCCGCCACTGCTCATACCTGAAAGAATGCCTTCTTCCTTGGCAAGGCGTTTCGTGAACAACCGGGCTTCTGCTTCACTTACATCAATAACCCGGTCAACCCGATGAGGTTCAAATATTTTAGGCAGGAATTCTGGTGACCATCGCCTGATACCAGGAATGCAAGATCCATCCGTGGGCTGCGTTCCAATAATCTGCACTGCCTGGTTTTGTTCTTTGAGAAAACGAGATACGCCCATGATCGTACCGGTGGTACCCATGGCAGAAACAAAATGAGTGATGGTTCCGCTTGTGTCCTTCCATATCTCGGGACCGGTTGTCGTATAATGGATCTTGTAGTTATCCGGGTTCGCAAACTGGTTCAGTATAAAATACTCACCCCTGGCTGCTTTTTCTTCTGCATAGTCACGACAAACTTCTATGCTGTCAAGCAAAGTGACCTTTGCTCCAAAGGCTTCCATGGTTAATGTGCGTTCCCTGGTAGATGTGCTGGGCATTACCAGTTCAATTTCCAGGTCAAACAATCGGGCGATCATCGCCAATGCAATGCCTGTATTACCGCTGGTGGCTTCAATTAATTTTGTATGTGCATTAATCTCACCTCTTTCCAATGCACTGCGGATCATATTCAATGCCGGGCGGTCTTTTACACTTCCGCCCGGGTTATCACCTTCCAGTTTTGCAAATATTTTTACTGCGGGGTTGGGGTTCAACCTGTTGATCTCCACCATAGGAGTATTACCAACCAGGTCAATAATGCTTGACATATATTTTTGATTTTATCAGGAAACGACCACACCTTCCATTACGGTGATCTCCGGGTTATGATAAACTTTTGAACGGGGAGGAACGCTGCGGGTCAACCAAACATTTCCACCAATAATACTATGGTGTCCAATGTTTGTATCACCCCCCAATATGGTGGCTCCTGAATAAATGATTACATGATCTTCCACGGTGGGGTGGCGTTTTATATTGGCCATGCTCTTTTCAACACTCAAAGCGCCAAGCGTTACACCCTGGTATAATTTTACATGATTGCCGATGACTGCTGTTTCACCTATTACAACACCTGTTCCGTGGTCGATAAAAAAATATTCACCGATTTCCGCACCCGGATGAATATCAATACCCGTTTTTGAATGGGCATATTCAGTCAGGATCCTGGGCAGTACAGGGACATCTAATTTATAAAGGGCATGCGCCATCCTGTAAAATGAAATAGCCAGGAATCCTGGATAAGCTCTCACCACTTCAAATGCTGAACGGGCTGCCGGGTCGCCTTCCACCATGGCCTGGATATCTGTATTGAGTAATCGATAAAGATTTGGAATTCTTTCAAAACACTGCAAGGCTATTGCCTCATTGTTACAATCACTGCATGCTTTTGTTGCATTTAAAATATTGGTCAGTTTATTTTCAAGTTGTTTGAACTGGAGCTCAATTTCTCCGGGCGAAATATGTTTTCTATCCGACTTTTCGGGGTATAACAAGCAAATAAGATCCATGGCCCAGCCGGCTATCAGGTCATTGGATGGGACCGGTTCTACCAGCTGCTGTTTTAGATAAATATGTTCAAAGAATTCTTTTTGCATAAAAGGCTTTGGTTGATAACAGAATAAAGTTACAACAACCACATGGCTCAGAATGTTAAACCAATTTGTTAAACCTGATATTTGAATTATTAACCGGTCATTAGTTCTGCAAATGCATTGATCTTGCAATAGCAGATTCCATACCGCGGATCTCTGCCAAGCCTTTTAACCTGCCGATAGCACTATAACCCGGGTAGGTGGTCTTTTCCAGGTCGTCCAGCATCTGGTGTCCATGGTCGGGACGCATGGGAAGTGAAATATTTCTTTTTTGCATAAGCTGAACGATCTCTTTTATGACAGCGTACATATCTACATCACCATCTAAATGAGAAGCTTCGTAAAAATTTCCTTCCGCATCTCTTTTTGTGCTGCGTAAATGCAAAAAATGGATCCGCTTGCCTAATCGTTTAACCATGCCTGTTAAATCATTGTCTGGTCTTACACCAAATGAGCCTGTACAAAAACATAAACCATTGGCTTCTACTGGAACGGCCTCGAGCAGATCCCGGGCATCCTTTTCCGTACTCATGATTCGCGGTAAACCCAAAATAGAGTAGGGTGGATCATCAGGATGAATGGCTAATTTTA
>JAKFCK010000474.1:0-2660 GCA_036676685.1 Chitinophagaceae bacterium
ACATCAGTGCACCCTTCTTCGGAAACCGTTACCAGCATTTGCCCCGTCGTTACATTAGTAGTGTAGGCGACTGTTTTATTCCCGGCCTGTGCCACGGGGCTTACTGCAGAACTATTCAGGTCGGGTCCATCGATTGATTTAAATCGAATGATATTACCAAAATCCATTTCAAGTGTCCAGCTCGCTGGTACACTTCCTTTGGCAAAAAAATCAACACCGTCGAGCTGTTTTTGCACCAAACTTTGCGGCAGTACCGGCGGGGGTAGTGGTTTTTCCTGTTGGCTGGCAAGCTGCCGGCTGCTCTTGCAGCCGCCAAGCCCAAACAACAACAGGAAGTAGACCAATAATTTCATAACCGTTGCTAATTATTTACTGTAAAGTTTAGGGATAAATTGTTACGATAAATAAAAAAATATCTTTCGGTCCGGGCAAGCGAACAGCAACAGGCTTTGCCCGTGGCTAAACAAAAAACGAGGTTGCAATTTGCAACCTCGTTTTCTAAAAAATTATGTTGTTATTTATTTAGCGATAACCAATTTGGCCATCTGTGTAAAAGAACCGTTTTGTATCCTGATAAAATACATTCCCTTCGCCAGGTTACCAATATCCAATTTCCTGGTATTATTTCCCGCATTCACCGCAAAGCTCCTGGTCAACACTGCCGCTCCTGCCTGGTCGATCACGGAAATGGTAGCATTACCTGCCACTTCTGCATCAAAAGCCAGGTTGACAATATAACCCGCAGGGTTTGGTGACACAGCAAATTTGTTACTTACATAAGGTACTTCAACACTCCTTGAAGCTGTGCCTGTTTGTATTTTCAGCGTGTAACAACTGGCCGCATTAAATGCCCCATTATTTTTTGGATAAATCCTGGCGTAATAAGTACCGGCTGTTACTGCCCGGTTGATGGTTTCACCTGTGGTGCCGGCATTCACCGAAGACTGCAGCACGCTGCCTGTGCTGCTAAGCAGGGCCAGTTGAAAGTCTGCAGGGAGTGTACCCAGTGTTAAAGTGATGGTGCCACCGTTTGTGATATTAAACCTGTAATAATCGTTATCACCTCTCACATTGAGCTGTCCGAAAACATCTGTATTTAACGCGACAGTGGCGGCGCCGCTGATCGTTCCATTGGTACTGATATCATAAGTACCCGGGCAGGTAACTGGTCCGGCTACTGTAGTGAATTGCGCCTGGGCGTAATCACCCGTACCTGCAGCACAAGTTACCCGAACCCTCCAGTCATACACTGTGCCGGCTGATAAGCCAGCAAGGTTAAGGGAAGTTGCTGTGGTAGCCGTGGCTGCAGTCAGCCAGGTGCCTGAAGAAGCCGCTTTATAACCGACCTCGTAACTGGTGGCTCCGCTCACTGCTGTCCAGCTTACTGTTGCTGTATTCTCGGTGATGGCAGAAGACGCCAGGCCGGTTGCACTTGCACATGCAGCCGGTGCACCAATAGTAAAGTTGGTATTGGAGATATCGAAGAAAATATTTCCTACGGATTCTACTTTTATACGATTAGTAGTACCGCCGGCAGAAGGAACCGTGATCACTTCCGATCCATCATTAGCGGTGGAAGAAGCCAATACAGTCGGGAAGGTTAACCCGCCATCCGTAGACAATAAGATATTCACGGCCTGGCAATTTACCGATCCCGCGTTTGTACCGTTCACACTCCAGGTAACTGTTGCCGGACTACCGGCACTCCAGGTAATATTGCTGTTAGGCGAAGTAACCTGGAAGGGGCCCGCAGTATTGGTAACGGTAACCACAACATCAGTAAAGGCTGTCTGGCCAACTGCCACGGGGGTGGCAGAACTATAAGCATGATTATCCCTCACAGTCAACCTGAAGTTCAGTGTCCTGGAAACCGAGCTTAAAGCTTCAGTATTTGCAGCCGCATCTCCACCCTGAGTTGGGGTAACATTGAGGCCGGCCAAAATGGTGGATAGTTTTGGGAAAAGCCTTGTTCCCGAAACGGTGGGCCTGAATGACAACCAGTTTGGTCCGGTGGTTTTAGTAGGGGAAGCTACGCTGCCCGATCCGGATGTAGTGGCATTGTCGTTTTGTTCCCAACAGTAGGTAAGCGCATCCCCGTTTGCATCTGTTGCAGCACCGGTAAGTGCGAAGGGTGTAGTGATTGGTATTGTGTAATTATTTACAGCTCCGATTACAGGGGCTGAGTTATTGGCAGTGATATTTGTACTTATAGGGCATGTTTTGTTGGCCAGGTTTGCCTGTATCTGTGCAATGGATGCCTGGTGAAATATATCAATAGAGTGTGGAGCCACATCATAGCTTGTGATACCTGCGTAACCCATTATGGTAATCCCTGAGCCAACTTCCTTATTTACACCGGTACCTTCCAGTGATTGTGAAAAAGTATGGTTTGCGCCCAACTGGTGCCCCACCTCGTGTGCTACGTAATCAATATCAAAATTGTCGCCCTGCGGGATGCCATCTGCCGGGGAAGTAATCCCTGCACCTTTGGCGAGGGAATTTGATGTGGCCGGGTTAACGCAAACGCAGCCGATACAACCTGCATTTCCACCGCCACCGGATGCGCCGAACATATGCCCGATATCGTAATTGGCACTCCCGATCACGGCAGTAAGCGTTTGCTGCAATTGCAGGTTCCATTGGCTTAAAGTGTTTGAGTA
>JAKFCK010000475.1:0-6203 GCA_036676685.1 Chitinophagaceae bacterium
AAATTGCTGTAAACGAGTGGGTTACAAAATTATTATCATAGGAAAATGTCCGGTACCGGACAAAATGTTTGTAATTGGATCGATTGGTGAATGGGTGAATAGGTCAATAAGTCAATGGGTCAATGGGTCAATGAGTCAATAGTGAAAGGGTGACTAGCTGAATGGGTGACTGGTAATGGATGAATTATGAATTGGTGAATTGTGCATGGGTGAATTGTCCGTGTGGGTTTGAGGTAAACCCGTTTGGGAGGTGACACTACCGATGGAGAAAATATTTTATTTCGACTGCAGCCTGTTTTTCCGATAAGAATTCTTAATGGCAATTTTCCCGTCTTTAAAAGTAAACAAGTCGCATCCGGTGACCTCAACTTTAGTACCGTCTGATTTGGTTCCGGTAAAGATCCATTCGGAGAAGCCCCTGTCTCCGGAAATAAAATGGGTAGCCTTGTCCCATTTGGCATCCGGGAAAACAGTGAATACATTTTCAAATGCTTTCCTCACTTGTTCCTGCCCGGTAAATTTTTCCCCGTTTACATCCGGCCCGGCTGAAGCCTCGAACACACAGTCCTCCGTCATGTGCGACATGATAGCCCTGGTATCATGCGCATTAAAAGCATCAGCAAAAGATTGCAGGAATTCTTTGGTAACTGTTTTATTTGTTTGCGCCATAAGTAAAATTGGCAATAATAAAAGAAATGTCAAAGTTGCTTTTTTCATAAAGTTGTATTGGGATGGATGAATAATAAATCCTCAAAATACTGGTAGGAGTTGCCGGCCTAAACTTACAAAAAGTATCGCTGGTTATTAAAAACATTTGATTAGCGTTGTTTTCCGCCGGGGTAGTGTTAAGATAACTACGTAAAGTACTCACAACTCACTACTCACAACTCACCACTCATTGTAGTTTTTCGAAACGACGCAGGAGCTTCAGAAAAAACAACCCGTCCCGTGAGCAAAGCGAAACGGGAGATCCCGATGAGGTAACGATTTCGGGACAACTCACATCTCACAACCTCCCCACGGCTCGTTCGTATTTCAGCAATACATTCCCTGTATCATACTGTTTCACTTCCACCAGTTTCATCTCATCGATGTCCGGGAGTTCAGGAAAAAGTTTTCTTCCTCCACCTGTGAGCACCGGGCAAAGCTGGAGATGGTATTCGTCAACCAGGCCAGCTTGCATCAAAACCTGGGCTACAGAGATGCTCCCCCACATCACCATATTTTTTCCCGGTTGAAGTTTCAGCTGCGCCACAGCAGCTGTTGCTTCACCGGCAATCACTTTTGCTTCCGCCCATTTACCCCAGGGTGCTGTCGTGATACTGTTTGAAAAAACGATCTTGGGTATTTGATTCAGCTTATCCGCGATGATCTCTTTGTCGGTTGTAGCTTCCGGCCAGAAGTCTGCAAAGAGTTCGTAGGTTTTACGGCCTAATAGTATGGTGTCAACTGTTTCGAGGAATTTTAACTGGTCGGCGTCAGCATATTTATTTTCTTCCGGGGTAAGGCTGGTAAAAAAATCCAGTCCACCATCCTTATCTGTTACATGGCCATCGAGGGAAACCCATTCCTCAAGGATTAGTTTTCTCATGATTTTTTTTATTCAGAAAACAAATTTAGATCAAGGGATTTAAAATGGCCACGCTTAATACGACTTTGTGGTGGGTTGTTTACGACATGGATTCACGCAAAATGTTTCACGCAAAGATGCAAAGATGGCAAAGTAGATTAAGGCGATGCTTTTTGCTTCTTTTGTATTTTTCTTCGCGTCTTCGCGTGAAACTGAGGTGTTGGTCCTTGACCATACGCCGTCAAAAAAGGAAGGTTTAAAATGCCCTACCCATTATTGTCCGGGCTACTGCCCTGGCGAGAACAAGAAATGGTCAACCTATTGCTTATCTAGTAATCCGTTAATGCCAGCGCAGGACTAATTAATATCGCTTAAATGTGGGCTGTTTAAACGGATGATTTGCTACAGGAAGCAGTCATAATAATTCCCGCTACAGAAATAAACGGACCAGGTTTTATTTTTTCTTTTTCAACGATATGTTGATCATATCTTTCAGCACTTTCATATCAATGTCTGCCAGTTTATTGAAGTACAGGCACCCGACGCCGGTCTTGTGTTTACCCAATTTTTCCAGGTATTCCGAATGCTCTTTAATATTTAAAGAGAGATATAAAGAAAAGTTTGCCTTACGGGGTGCAAAGCCGATCCGGAACCAATCCACTTCCCTCCCTGCTGCACTTGTGATGTGTACGTCACCAAAACCGATCAATGACGCGCCCCACATTTTAGGTTCTTCACCACTCGCCTTTTTCATCATCTCCAGGATCACCAGACTGTCTTTGCGTTTTTCTTCGTCCTTCACACCGTTGAGGAAATCCATCACGCTTTCGGAAGTAGGTTTTGTTTTATTTTCTGCCATATTTGAAACGGGTTGATAATAGTGATTGAATGAAATCCAGGCTGGATTTTTAGCCACAACTTACTAAAAAGATGCAAAAGGTTTCGCGTAAATAATATCATGCAAAGGGTTTCACCCGCAATATTGTGGTACAGGCTGCAATGAAGCGAAAAAGCAAAGAACAAAACAGTTGCACCTTCACAAAATTACAACGCTCCGCACACGAGTTGTGTTCAAAGGTTTCACTATTCACAATTCACCATTCACTATTCACCACTAACTTACCCCCCTTTCGTCGCACCCCCCACCCCTTACGTCGCAATGTTTCGGCCTTTCGGGAATTTCATAGCTTTAGTATCTAATTTAGCGGGATGGACAAACCGCGGTATAAGAAAGGGCTGGTGATATTAATGCATGCTGCTGCATGGATCCTGTTATTTTCTTTACCCACTTTGCTTCGCCCGGCCGAAAATCAAAAGGAACCGCCGAAGCCGGAAACTGTCAATGCGACGATGCATTTTATTGCTGCACGTTTTACGGATCTTTTGCTCATCGGATTTTTTTACCTGAATGCAGGGGTGTTGATGGTGAAGTTATTTTTCAGAAAAAAATACTTGTTGTATGTACTGTTGGTATTAGGCTGCTTTGTTGTTTTCACCCTGCTGTCCTGGCTCGTGGTGAGGGAACTTACCTTTAACAGCTCTTTTTCTCACACGCTGAGAAAACACGTTCCCTTTGCCACTTTCGTGATGCTCTTCATACTCGCCTGCAGCATCGCTTATAAGACCATCAAGGACAAGATCGTTTCGGACAAACTGGCCAGTGAAAAACAGAACGAAAACCTGAAAACAGAATTATCCCTTTTGCGCTCGCAGGTGAATCCCCACTTCATGTTTAATGTGCTGAACAATATGGTGGCCCTGGCACGTAAGCAGTCAGACCTGCTGGAACCTTCTCTTATCAAGCTATCGTCTTTAATGCGTTATATGCTATATGAAACAGGTGAACAAAAAGTGTCGCTGGAAAAAGAAACGGAATACCTGCAAAGTTATATCGATCTGCAACTCCAACGTTTCGGGAAAAAACTGACCGTCAATGTAAACTTTAAAACGGCAGATAAATATTATGAGATCGATCCAATGTTGTTAATACCATTCGTTGAAAATGCGTTTAAGCATGGTACCGGCTTAATGGAGCAGGCGCAGATTGATATTACCCTCTCTGCATTGAACAATACCTTATTCTTTAACGTTACAAATAATTATGACCCGGCATCGCAGGAAATAAAAGACGATGCCAGCGGCATAGGCCTGGCCAATGTGCAGCGCAGGCTGGAATTACTGTATACTCACCAACACCAATTGGACATCAGCCGGAAGGGGCATACCTTTAGTGTATCACTGCAAATTCAGTTAGATCAATGATCAGGTGTTTAGCCATAGATGACGAGCCTCTTGCACTGGAATTGCTGCAGGACAATATCAGCAAAGTGCCTTTCCTGCAGCTGGTAGCAGCCTGCGATAATGCAATGGAGGCTATGCAGGTAATGGAACAGGAAGCCGTTGACCTTGTATTCCTGGACATCCAGATGCCCGGGCTCACCGGGCTTCAACTGATACAAAGTATGGCGGTAAAGCCCATGTTTATCCTGATAACCGCTTATGAAAAATATGCACTGGAAGGATTTAACCTGGACGTGACAGATTACCTGGTAAAACCCGTACCGCTGGATCGTTTCATCAAAGCCTGCTACAAAGCAAAGGAATTATTTGAGTTGAAAAATGCGGCTAAAGAAAATCCTGCCGCTGCCAGCGCTGAGTATTTTTTTGTAAACGTAGAATACAGCCTTGTAAAAATAATCATTGCCGATATTATTTATATCGAAGGATTAAAAGACTACCTTAGGATCCATCTTAAAAGTTCTTCGAAGCCTGTTATCACACGTTTGACAATGAAGGCAATAGAAGACCAGCTGCCGCCCAGGCTATTCATCCGCATTCACAAATCCTATATCGCAGGGGTGAACTACATTACTTCCATCCGCAAAACAAGTTTATTCCTGGACAACATTGAGCTCCCTGTGAGCGACTTTTACCGGGAGGCCATTTTAGCCTTAACTTCCAAATAATCAGCGCGGATCATCACATAACCATTTAAGCAGAACGAACTTTCCGCTTTGGTCGCAACATTGCCCTGTCTTATCGCTTTTACGCTCCCTGCCCCCCTGTAGCCGGGTACTTTTACACAAATATTACAAAATGAAGAAAATACTGTTATTCCTAACGATAATCCTGGCCGCCACAGTGGTTTTTGCACAACCGCCTGCTGGTGCAATGAGGCCCACGGGCAACCTTGGCGGCCACGTATATGGCAAGCTGGTGGATAACGATGGCAAAGCCATTGGGGAAGCAAGCGTGTTGCTAATGGAGAATAAAATGGATACCGTTACAAAAAAGACCAAACAACTATTGTATAAAAGCGATATCAGCCAGGCAAACGGCGATTTCAGTTTTGAGGATGTTGCCCTGCAGGGCAGGTATATTTTAAAGATCAGCAGTGTTGGTTTTACCCCCGTTGAACAACCCGTTACTTTTTTTGGAAAAAACGCTGACGGCAGCATGCAGGCTCCGTCGATAGATAAGGACCTGGGCAAGATCAAACTGGCCGCCGATACAAAAGAACTGCAGTCAGTAACGGTGGTGGCCACTACAGCTACTATCAAACTGAGTGGAGACAAAAAAATATTTAACGTGGAAAAAAATATCATGAGCGCCGGTGGTACCGGTGTGGACGTGATGCGGAATGTACCTTCGGTGAACGTTGACATTGATGGTAATATCACCATGCGCAACAGTGCACCCCAGTTACTGGTAGATGGCAGGCCGACAACATTAACCCTTGAGCAGATACCCGCCGATGCCATTGAAAGCGTGGAAGTGATCTCTAACCCATCTGCAAAATATGATGCCTCTGGCGGCGGAGCAGGTATCTTAAATATTGTACTGAAGAAAAATAAAAAAACGGGTTATAATGGGAACGTGAGAGCCGGGGTTGATAAACGCGGATCTGTAAACGGCGGCTTTGATTTCAGCCTGCGCCAGGACAAAATAAATTTCACTGCTTCTTTGAGTGGTATGCAAAACAGGGGACGCACGACCGGTACGACCGAACGTATCAGCAAGCTGACTACGCCACAAACCATCACCGACCAAAATAACTTCAACAAAACTATTGGCGGCTTCCTGTTTGCAAAAGCCGGGCTGGATTATTTGGCTACCAATAAAACAACTTTTTCTATATCCGGTATCAAAATGCATGGGGAATTCAATCCTTATGAAATCATTGGTATCAGCACCGATAGTATGTACAGCAGCGGAACGATCAGCACACTTAGCCAAAGGCTTACTACGGGCACAAGAACCTTTGACGGGCAGGGCCTGGTTTTTGGATTCAAACATATGTTTCCCACCAAGGGGGAAGAACTGACGATAGATGCGAATTATTTTGCTGGTAAGAACAGTAACAATTCTTTGTTTACCACGAATTACTATGGCAACGCCGGTGCAGCCAATGGTGCCGCCCTGCAAACAGCTTTGGGTTCCGGCAGTGACAGGAATTTCGTGATACAATCTGATTACACCCGTCCGCTTGGTAAAACAGCCAAATTAGAAACAGGTGTGAGGGCAGCTATAAAAAGCAGGACAAATACCAATGAAAATTCTTTATACAACGACAGCGCCAAAGCGTACATGGTGATCCCAAGGGCTACCAGCAATTATGAAAATGAGGATAACG
>JAKFCK010000476.1:0-3976 GCA_036676685.1 Chitinophagaceae bacterium
TGATCGGATTTTGCCCCGATTAAAAACAAAGCCCCAGGAGGTTTTGTTCACCCTTTAAACACAACTTCTTCCTGGTCCTGTAGCGGTTTGGTTCCCCCGAAATAGCGTTCGCCTTTTCTGCACAAGAACGATTGGAAAAAACAATTGTGGAGGTGAAAGATTATGAAGGCATAACAATTACCTTTAAACCTGTTAATGGAGCAACCTCCCAAAGGCAGTTGATCCCAGGAATATTATAATCTCGGCGCAAACCATAATTACTTACGAATATTATCGACAATGACCAGGATCACGACCACTTTTCTTTTTATGTTTATGACTGCTGCATTCACCACGTCTTTTGCGCAGAAAGTGATTGTAAAGAAACAATTTAAAAATGCTGCAGCGCAGACAGCTTATATGTTGTCGGAAATTGACTCGCTGAAAACAACCGGGTTGGCTGCGGATAAGGTCGCACCAAGAACCTCAGAAAAAAACAAACTGAAGATGGTAAAAGGAACTGATTGGACCAGCGGATTTTTTTCCGGGGAACTTTGGTTTCTTTATGAACATACCCGCAATAATGACTGTCTCACCGCTGCAAGAAAATATACAGCGTTATTGGAACCTATCCAGTTTTTCGGAGGCACCCATGACCTTGGATTCATGATGTACTGCAGCTTCGGGAACGGCTATCGCCTCACCGGTGACACGGCCTACCGTAATGTAATCATCCAGTCTGCTAAAACTTTAAGCACAAGATTTAATCCTGTGACCGGCGTTATAAAATCCTGGGACTTTGCCAGCGATCATAAATGGAAGTATCCTGTGATCATCGATAACATGATGAATCTTGAATTACTTTTTGAAGCCACAAAACTCACGGGTGATTCTTCTTTCTACCGCATTGCTGTCACTCATGCCAACACAACGCTTAAAAATCATTTCCGGGTAGATAATAGCTCTTTTCATGTAGTAGATTATGACCCGGAAACCGGCGCGGTACGGCAAAAAAATACTGCACAGGGATTTAGTGATGCTTCTGCCTGGGCAAGGGGCCAGGCCTGGGGGCTGTATGGTTACACGATGTGCTACAGGGAAACAAAGGATCCCGTTTACCTGCAACAGGCAGAAAAAATCGCAGCCTATATCCTGAACAGGCTACCGGCTGATAAAGTACCATACTGGGATCACGATGCGCCCGGCATTCCCAACGAACCAAAAGATGCTTCAGCAGCGGCCATCACTGCAAGTGCATTGTTTGAATTAAATACCTTCAGCGGTAAAACGGAATATCGAAAAGTTGCGGATAAGATATTAAAAACGCTTTGTGCGGGTTATCTCTCCCCTGTCAAACAAACCAATGGTTTTATCCTGCTGCATAGTACGGGCCACAAACCTGCAAAAAGCGAGATAGATGTACCGCTGATCTATGCCGATTATTATTTCCTTGAGGCGCTCATGCGATCTAAATCGATGAGGTAATTTATCATCAACCTAACGTTACACCCGCATTTTTATTTAGTTGCCGGTTTTTGTTTCCTCGGAACTTTAGCGTCCATATTGGCCAGGGAGTAGATTGTCCAGGCGAGGATTACCGCATTTTTTTTCAGGTCATTTTCCGGCACATACTCCGGCAGGTCGAGGTGGGTGTGGTGGTTCATCGTATTATAACTTAGCGGATCCTGTATAAACTGGAAAGAAGGAATATTGTAATGATCAAATGTTTCATGATCGGTGGATAGCGTATTTTCTATCGTAAGCGATGTTTCCCGCGGTGAAGCAAATGGACTGAATATCTGGCTGAATACAGGTCGCGCAAACTCATTGCCCTGGAGGTACACGCCCCGGATTAGCCCGGCGCCATTGTCCAGGTTTAAATATGCAGTTACTTTTTCTGATTCCGGGGTTGGTTTTTTATCCAACTCGCCAAAATGTTCCCTTGCGTAAGCAATTGAACCGATGAAAGCCTGCTCCTCTCCTCCCCAAAGCCCGATCCGTATAGTTCTTCTGGGTGTTAAACCACTTTGTTTTAATATTCTCAACGCTTCTATAAATGCTACGCAACTCGCGGCGTTGTCGGTTGCGCCGGTTGCGGTGTGCCAGGAATCGAAATGCCCACCCACTAGTACCACTTCTGATTTAAGTGTTGGATCCGTCCCTTTTATTTCGCCGATGATATTCACGTTATTTTCAGCCTCCATGTAAAATGAAGTAGCCAGGTTTAGCTTGATCCTGGGCGCCACCCCCTGTTTAAGTAAGCGAACCAGCCTGCCGAAATGTTCCGGCATGATGCTGAAGTAAGGAAGGGGTTTAAGGTCACTTTCATGATAGTAGTAGGTGCCTGCAACATTTAAAATGCCGGCCAACCCGGGCCTTGTTCTCAGCACTGCCACCGCACCCTCTTTTTCGACAAACTCCAAAAAAGCTTTGTCGGATACATCATCCACTTTCCACTCTTCCAGGAGGTCTGGCAGAGGGGTTTGTTTATTAAGGGGAGCCAGTAGCGCTTGCATATTATCCAGGGTTTTGTCGTCATATCGCTTGAGCAGCGTATCCGGCAAAGGGCGTGGTGCAGGCGCTGCGCCCAGTAAAATGATTTTGCCCTTTAGTTTACCTGAAAATCTCTCTGACACTGCTTTCATATCCCGAAAACTTTCAACCTGCACAATCTCCCCTTCCACTACACCGTTGCTGCTTTTTGTCATCACATAGGGATAAGCCATGATGTGCATATAGTTCGGCGAAACCATCTCTACATTAAATGACTCCAGGTTCCATCCCCTGCAGTCTTTGCAATAATTTTCAAAATGAACATTGTCCAGCCCGAAGCTTTTCATTTTTTCCGCTGTCCATTTTGCGGCTGCTAAATACTCCCGGCTGCCTGTGAGCCTTTGCCCGTAAACATCTGTAAGCTGGTACAACATTTCCATTGCCTTGGATTGCTGGTAGCCAACGTTTTTTATTTTGGCCAGCTGAGCAGCCGAAGGTTGGGATTGCGAAAACCCATGCAGGTAAAACAAACAACATACAAGGCTAATGATTCTGTAATAAACTTTCATTGTAAAAATTATAAGGACTTTAATGATAGGAAAACGCCCGAAGGATCTTAAACGGTTAAATTTATATAGAAAAGCTGTGATCCAGGAAAGGAATATGTTATCATCGCAACAAGGGCCCGGAATTAAACGGACGTTTAGTTTTTGCCCGTGCTATCCGGTAAATTGTCCTTTTGGTCAGCTTTGGGTGCAGGCACGCCCTGGATAAATTTTCTACGCACAGTGGGATCGTAGGTCACTTTCAGGGTGCGGTTCCTATAGAATTCCAGGTCAATGAATATCGTATAATTCCCGCCCCTTTCATGTGCCGGCAAGGGATTTTTGATGGTCCAGTGAGGCATATTATTAACAAGGCTGTCGAGTTTCAGTTGAGGGACCTGGCTTAATTTGATATTTCCTGATTTGATAATAACGGCCTTGCAACAGGCTTTACCTGCAGCATTTATTAATAGCTGCACCATGATCGTGCCTGTCAGTGATTCCCTTTGCTGGAAATTAATTCCTTCATCAAAATATTGTTTCAGGCTGAGTTCTCTTTTCAAAAAACTGATCTGGTGCGTTTCGTCTGCCCATGTGGATGGAACAAATTTACATTGAGGATAGACGATCCTTGGTAAAGGGGGGTAATACCGGGCCGGCTTTTTTTCCTGGGAAATTGCATCCCGGGAAAAAGCCAACAAAAGGATCATTAAAAAAGTTTTTATAAAAAAAGAAATAAGCCGGGCTCCTGGTTGTTTCAAATCACTTTCCTGATGTTGAGTAAGCAATACCATTTGAGCTATTTTCATAACGGCAGTTTGGGTTTGGGTTTTAATTAATTCCAGGCGCTAAATGGTGAACCTCGCCGTGAAACTAAACTAATATTATCAATATTCGCGGCAGAGAACTTTGCCATAAAAAAAGGAGGGCCGAAACCCGGCTAAAATAACAAGTTACAT
>JAKFCK010000477.1:0-7561 GCA_036676685.1 Chitinophagaceae bacterium
GATTTACTGAATAGCCTTATTCCGTTTATCGAAAAGAAATATCCGGTGCTGAAAGATCAGCAAAGCCGCGCAATTGCCGGTTTATCCATGGGTGGAGGTCAATCATTAAATTTTGGCCTGGGTAACCTCGACAAGTTTGCCTGGGTGGGTGGTTTTTCTTCTGCTCCTAATACAAAAAGTCCGCAGGAATTAGTGCCGAATCCTGAAGATGCAAAGAAAAAATTAAAACTACTTTTTATCTCCTGCGGGGATAAGGACAACCTTATCAGGATCAGTGAACGAACACACAATTATTTGACGCAACATGCTGTTCCACATATTTATTACATTGAACCGGGCGGGCATGACTTCAAAGTATGGAAAAATGGTTTATACGTATTCTCACAGTTTTTATTTAAACCTGTAGATCCTTCGTCATTTTCCAAATACACTGTCTTAGGTACACCGGCATCTACCAATGCACGCTCAGCAGCATACCCGCAAATCTTACCCGATAATCGGGTGCTGTTTCGCACCAAAGCACCGGATGCGCAGAAAGTACAAATTGATTTGGTGAAGAAATACGATATGGCAAAAGATACCGGTGGCTATTGGATGGTAACCACGGATTCGGTTGGCGAAGGGTTTCATTATTATTCGTTGCTGATTGATGGCGTTGCTGTTGCTGACCCGGCAAGTGAAACCTTTTATGGCATGGGAAGAATGGCTAGCGGAATTGAAATTCCATTTGCCGGAGGAAGTTATTATGCAGTGAAAGATGTTCCTCATGGAGAAGTAAGAATGAAGCGTTACTATTCAAATGTTACGAATTCATGGCGGCGATTATTTATTTACACGCCACCCGGTTATGACCTTACTATAAATGAGAAATACCCGGTGTTATACATCCTGCATGGCGGTGGCGAAGATGAAAGAGGATGGTCAATGCAGGGAAGAACGGATTTGATTTTGGACAACCTGGTTGCGGAAAAGAAAGCAAAACCAATGCTGGTTGTGATGATGGATGGAAATTTGGGTAGCGGTGGAATAACCGGGTTTGGTGAACAATCGTTGAGAATGTTTGAAAATGAATTAAAGAATGTGGTCATTCCACTAGTTGAAAAAAATTACAAGGCCGAAACAGATGCCAGGAACAGGGCATTGGCAGGTTTATCGATGGGAGGGTTGCAAACATTATATGCGGGTATAAGAAATACAGCACAATTCTCGTACCTGGGTGTATTCAGTTCGGGTTGGTGGGCCAATCAACCTGCACTCTCAAATCCGCAATATGAGTTTATGAAGAATAATGTGGTTGCAATCAATAACAATCTTAAATCACTTTGGATAGCAATGGGCGGTAAGGAAGATATCGCCTATAATAATTGTAAAATGATGCTTCTGAAATTTGATGAGATGGGTATAAAATATACCTATAGTGAATACCCGGGGGGACATACCTGGCCGGTCTGGAGAAATAACCTTTACAATTTTGCACAGGTGCTCTTCAAATAATTACTGAGTGTTCCCTTTTAAAACCCGGGTAAATACCGGGAAGGTAATTATAAAATGAATGTTTAATACATCGATATAAATCTTTAAGCAAAAAATTATGAGACGGAAGTTTATTGTGACTTTATTTTTTTACATCGCGGCATTACCGCTTTATGCCCAAAATCCCATTATTCAAACCATTTATACGGCCGATCCTGCGCCTATGGTTTATAACGATACTGTCTGGTTGTTTACCGGCCACGATGAAGACAAATCAACCTGGTTTACCATGAAAGACTGGCACGCCTTTTCTTCAACCGACATGGTCAACTGGACACATCACGGTTCTCCATTGTCACTCAAAACATTTAGTTGGGCCAAAAAGGATGCCTGGGCCGGACAGTGCATATTCCGCAACGGAAAATTCTATTGGTATGTACCAATGAACCAGGAAAATGGTAAAGGCATGGCAATCGGTGTTGCAGTATCGGCAAGGCCTACCGGGCCGTTTATTGACGTCCTGGGAAAACCTTTGGTGCATAGCGGCAACGGCGACATTGATCCCAGTGTTTTTATTGATGATGACGGACAGGCATACCTGTATTGGGGAAATCCTTATTTAAAATACGTCAAACTGAACGAGGACATGATTTCCTATTCAGGCGAGGTTGTTACTGTTCCTTTGACAAAAGAAGGTTTTAGTGTACGGTACAAAGAGGCGGACAAAAGACCCTCAGCATATGAGGAAGGTCCCTGGCTTTATAAGCGTGCAGCATTGTACTACCTGTTGTACCCGGCAGGTGGGGTGCCGGAGCATTTGGCCTACTCCACCGGTACAAGCGCAACAGGACCATGGAAATATCGTGATACTATCATGACTGTAATAAAAAAGGGAGGCGCCTTTACCAACCATCCCGCCGTTATTGATTACAAAGGCAAGTCATATTTTTTCTATCACAACGGCGCTTTACCCGGCGGCGGTGGCTTCACACGGTCAGTTTGTGTAGAAGAATTTAAATATAATGAAGATGGTACCATCCCCAGGATCAACAATACGGCTGAAGGCGTTAGCGCCGTCAGCAATTTAAATCCACTCCTGAGGCAGGAGGCAGAAACGATTGCCTGGGAAGAAGGTATTGAAACTGCTGCAAGCCCTGGAGCAGGGATTTATGTCACTGACATTGACAATGGCGATTATATAAAAGTAAGGAGTGTTTCTTTTCGTAAAAAAAAGAAATCGTTGGAGGTCAATGTAGCCTCAGTTGCTGACGGAGGTAATATCGAAGTTCATCTTGATAGCCTTTCAGGAAAATTGCTGGGTACCTGCGCTATTAAAAATACCGGGGGCTTTCAATCCTGGGTAACACAATCCTGTGCAGTGAAAAAAGTGAAAGGCATCCACGATTTGTACTTTGTTTTTAAAGGGGACAAAGCTGGTTTGTTCAATTTTAACTGGTGGAGATTTAAATAAATTTTAGTTTAAAGAGTATATAATGGTACGATGTATTTACATACTGGTCTTATTGGTGGTAAGCAATTGTGCTTACGCACAAATCTATCAGAAGACAGGTTTGGGCATAAAGCTATCAATTGATTCCATTGAAGTTCAAATTCAGTTTTACAGTTCTTCAATAGTAAGGGTCTTGAAATCGCCGAAAGGCGGAAGTTTTGCAAAAGAAAGCCTTTCGGTTGTTAAGACACCTGAAAACACCGCGTTCAGGATAACCCAACGGGGCGATAACCTTACCCTGTCGACCAAAAAATTACGGGTTGGCCTGAATGTCAAATCAGGAGAACTGGCTTATTACTCGCTGTCGGGAAATCTTCTCTTAAAAGAAAAAGAAGGCAGCACTCATTTTACAGCATTCAACGATGCAGGTAACAATACATTTAATGTTCACCAGGCGTATACATTAGATGTGGATGAAGCCATTTATGGTTTAGGCCAGCAGCAGAGAGGTAAGATGGTACAACGTAACCTAACGCTGAATATGGTGCAGGGTAACACCGATGATTATGTTCCATTTTTTCAATCCGTTAAAGGCTATGGATTGTTCTGGGATAATTATTCTCCAACCCGGTTTGAAGATAACCAGCAAGCCACTTCTTTTAAATCAGAGGTAGGTGATTGTATCGATTATTATTTTATGTATGGCGGCAATGCCGATGGCGTGGTTGCATGTATGCGGGATCTTACCGGCCAGGTACCCATGTTTCCATTATGGACTTACGGCTTCTGGCAAAGTAAAGAGCGATACAAAAGCCAGGATGAATTGGTGGATGTTGTAAAAAAATACCGTGAATTACAAGTTCCGCTTGATGGTATCATCCAGGATTGGCAGTACTGGGGCAGCAATTACCTGTGGAATGCCATGGAGTTTTTGAATGCTGATTTTTACAATCCGAAAAAGATGGTGGATGATGTGCATAAGCTGAATGCGCACATGGCTATTTCCATCTGGAATTCGTTTGGCCCTCATACAAAACAGTACCGGGAATTAGAAAAGATAAACGCGCTGATGAATTTTAATACGTGGCCACAATCAGGCTCCGATAAATGGCCGCCCAACCGGGATTACCCTTCCGGTGTTCGAGTATATGATCCCTATAATCCGGCAGCCCGTGATATTTACTGGAAATATCTGAAGGGGCTTTTATCATTGGGCATTGATAGCTGGTGGATGGATTCCTCCGAACCTGACCATCTTGATTTTAAGCCTGCCGATTTTGATAACAAAACCTACCTCGGATCCTTTAGAAAAGTGCGAAATGCTTTTCCATTAATGACGGTAGGCGGAGTGTACCAGCATCAACGTGCTGTTGATTCTGCTAAGAGAATATTTATTTTAACACGTTCAGCGTTTGCCGGGCAACAACGTTATGGGGCCAATACCTGGTCAGGTGATGTAGTTGCATCCTGGAATGCACTAAGAAACCAAATTTCAGCAGGATTGAATTTTTCACTCACCGGCATTCCTTACTGGAACAGTGATATTGGAGGTTTCTTTTTATGGGATTTCAGGAGAAAACTGGATGACCCTGAATACCGCGAGTTATATGTTCGCTGGCTGCAATTTGGCACGTTCTGTCCCATGATGCGTTCGCATGGAGCTGATGCTCCCCGTGAAATTTATCAATTCGGGAAAAAAGGCGATCCGGCTTATGATGCGATCGAAAAATACATCAACCTGCGTTACCGTTTTTTACCCTACATCTACTCTGCCTCCTGGGATGTAACAGCCAATCAGTCGAGTATGATGCGTGCATTAATGATGGATTTTGCAAAAGATAAAAATGCATTGGACATCAATGACCAGTTCCTGTTCGGCAAATCAATAATGGTAAGTCCTGTTACCACGGCGATGTATGTAAAGCCTGCAGTGAATGGGAGGGATACCGTACAGGTTGAAGATTTTAGCATCATTAAAACCAAAGAGACTTACCTGCCCGCCGGTACCGACTGGTATGATTTCTGGACCGGTGAAAAATTACGGGGAGGAAAAACGGTACGCAAAGAAACTCCCATTGATATCATACCGCTTTATATAAAAGCCGGATCCATCATTCCTTTAGGACCAATTGTGCAATATGCCGAAGAAAAAAAATGGGATGACCTGGAAATACGTATTTATCCCGGGGCAAATGGAGGATTTATGTTGTATGAGGACGAGAATGATAATTACAATTATGAAAAGGGAGTTTTTTCCACTATTAATTTTGGATGGGATGATAAGAAGAAAACCTTAACAATTTACAACAGAAAAGGTTCGTTTCCAGGAATGCTCCTAAAAAGAAAATTCACGATTAGAATTGCTGATACCATTAAAAGCTCAGAGGAAAATACCGTTAGTGAACCAGGCAAAGTGATAACCTATGATGGGAATAAGGTATTGGTTAAATTATAAACATATAAAGTACTATAGTATTAGAATTCTTTTTGTTATTGATCCTTTGAATTAAATCTGTCATTTAAAAATAAAGATGATAAAAATATTTCAGTTCCTTTTCCTTTGCGCGCTAATACCAGCGGGCACTTGGGCACAAGACTACAGGAAACATACCTTACAGAAAGGTCGTCTTTCCATTCAGCTTTCTGAAGGGGTATTGAATATTGTGCCTTTAACAGGGAAGGCAATAAGAGTGCAATGGGAGAAGGGGGAAATGAAAGAAGAGCGTGAGTTTGTTTTGGTCAACAAACCTACTGTTCCTGCATTCAGGTTTTTGGAAACGCCTGCAAAACTAAAATTAGCTACGAACACAATTACCGTATCTTTCGACAAACAGACAGGGGCTATTGACTATAGCGATAATGCTGGAAAGATATTTCTGCGTGAAAAAGCAGGAAGCAGAAAATTGATACCTGGTTCCGTAATGGGTCAGCCATGTTTTATTGCAGAACAAAGTTTCGATTCACCTGCCGATGAATATTTATTCGGCCTGGGCCAATTCCAGGACGGGCATTATAACCTGCGCAATGTGACCCGTAAGTTGACACAGGTTAATTCACAGATCGCCATTCCTTTTCTTTACTCAGGGAGGGGTTATGGCATTTTATGGCACCAATACGGGCTCACTGAATTTAATCCTGCAGATAATATAGTGGCATTGTCAAAAAAAGATACCACCGCTGATGAAAAAAGCGACGTGGAAGTTACCACCACTTCAGGAACGCAGAGAGTAAGCCGCCAGCAGGCCCTCTATACCGGGCGGTTTGCCGTTGACAAAGATGGCGTTTACACAATGATGCTTGATTTGGGGAATATGGAAAGCCGCCATTTGCTTGTCGTTGATGGAAGACCGGTTATAGATCAGTCAAATTTATGGTTACCCCCTGCAGCCAGTAAACTGGTCCATTTAAAAGCAGGCGAACATACCGTGCAGGTGGTTTGTAAATTGACCAACATACCGAAACTAACCTGGGCGATGACGCGTAACGAAACCACTTTCCGTTCTATAAATGCAAAGTCGCTGGACTATGTGGTGTTTCATGGAAAGAATGCGGATGAGGTGATCGCCGGTTACAGAAATATCTCAGGTAACGTACCGATGCTGCCGTTATGGGCATATGGTTTTTGGCAATGCCGGGAGCGATACACATCCGGAAAACACTTAGTGGAAACAGTAAAAGAATTTAGAAAAAGAAACCTCCCGGTAGATGTAATTGTGCAGGACTGGCAATACTGGGGTAAAAATGGATGGGGCGTTCCGCAATTTGATACTACTCATTATCCTGAACCCGCTAAATTTATTAAAGAGCTGCATGACCTGAATGCACGTTTCTCCATTTCGGTGTGGGAAAATTTAGATAAGAAGTCAGATGTGGCGAAAGAATATATCGCCAAAAACCTTTACATACCTAACAGCCCCTGGATTGATATTTATAATCCCGAAACGCAAAAAACACATTGGAATGCACTTAATAAAAACCTGTTCAGTTTAGGTGTGGATTCCTGGTGGATGGATGCTACCGAACCGGAAAATGATGCGTTGACCGGTAAACAAACTTTTTTTGGACCAGGTGATTTTTACCGCCTTACCTATCCATTATTTGTAAGTAAAGCTATTTATGATGGTCAACGAAATACTGATCCGCAAAAACGGGTAACCATTCTTACCCGTTCTGCCTTTGCGGGACAGCAACGTTACGGTACCATTAACTGGTCGGGAGACATTGGCTGGAACTGGGATGCCTATAAAAGACAAATTGTAGCCGGCTTGAACTATTCTTTAACCGGTATGCCTTACTGGACAACGGATATCGGCGGTTTCTTTCGCCCCGGTTCTTCGCAATACAAGGATGTGAAGTATCATGATATTCTTATTCGCTGGTTTCAGTGGGGCACATTCAATACCATCTTCCGCACGCATGGTTATCAAACGGAAACAGAACCCTGGAAGTACGGCGATACGGTGGAAAGTAACATGCGAAGCAGTGAAAATTCTTCGAATTGTCTTGTTTCATCAAATGGCAAGTTGAAGCGTTACGGTTCTTCCCCGGTTATAGATTCTTTCGGCAAGGAAAGATTCGAAGCTTTCGGGTCGGTGCTCGCATTTGGCATAAGTAAAGTTAATCAGAGGTATGTAGGCT
>JAKFCK010000478.1:0-5835 GCA_036676685.1 Chitinophagaceae bacterium
CCCTGATTCTTTGGTTTTGAATAAGTGAATTTGAATTATAGCTTACACTTGTAGCTCATGGTATATTGTTCCAGGTTAAACCATTATCTGTACTGGTTTGCCATTGATAACCAGGGGTTGTACCGCCATTAACCGGTGTTGCAGTGAAAGTTACAGATGTACCGGCACAAATATTATTGGTTTGGGGTAGATTTATGGCAATGCTTACCGACGGGGTCAGAAGTGCGTTTATGGTAAAAGCACCCGATGCGCCTAAGCCCCCGCTTCCCGTAAAAAGTGGATTCGTGGATCCGATTGATATTTTGTAACCAGAACCCGTTGCCGAACCAGCAGGGATTGTAATAGTTTGCTGAAGGCCGGTAGTAACGCCATTATCATTTGTATTATAGGTAGCTGAAACAGTAAAAGTGGACCCTACCGCCACAAAAGAATTTCCGGCAGCATTACTTAAGTAAGCCTGGTAAGAAGAGCTGCCATTATAATGTAAGCCAGCACCCCCGTTGGTAACATCAAAAGTAACCGTAACATTGCTACCTGCACATACCGGGTTGGGAGACACCCCGGTTACCAATATGGCCTGGGCATTCGCCCCGACTTTCAACAAAAAAACGCTGATAAAAATAATAATGCATTTCCGGAATAACCTGCAGAACTTCCCTGGTTGCGGCCCAGAACACGGGTACAATAAAACAGTTTTGGGTAGACTTCTTATGTTCATACCTACTATTTTGAAATCGGCGGTTGCCTTAAAAAAAATAATAAAACTGGTCTTTGGTAATACAAAGGATTGGAACGGAAGACGCCTTATTTGGTTGACGTCTGTATTAATGCCGGACCTTGGGTTAACTCAGGTCAGTTGTGGTTACAAAGGCCGGGGAATCAGGAGGGTTTGTCCTATGGTTTCTTACAAAGGAGATGGATGAGAGTTGAGGTGTTTCCAGGAATTATAGAAGATTATAAGGGAGGAATTGAAATACAATGACTGTTATCTCAATCACATATAAATATACAGGGAGTTTTTTTCACCTCAAAACTTTTTAGGACTATTTTATCCCGAAAATGATTAATAAATTAATCTTCTTTTTAATCGTCAGAGGATAAGTGCCTTGAATATGGAGATCTTTCAGGTAGGGGAAGACCTTAACAATAACAGCCCGGGCAGGTTACCTTTAAGCAGGATCAAAAGGCGGCATTGCCTTAGAGCCTTTTATATTGCCGATAGTAATATTCGTATCAATATTCCTGATATCTTCCTCTGAAATCCGGTCATTGATATCGTTTAGGTGCCTGGCAATCTTTTCTTTTGTGCTTTCATCATAAAAAAGCGGCATATGATGCTGGCCGGTGGAGGATGGCTGAGATTTTTCCTGGGATTTTGATGCTGGTTTCATGATCAACATTTTTTAACGAGCAGTAAAAGAAAGCCTTTCTGCCGGTAGCTCAATGCAGTTCCCATTTGGTAACATAAACTTAATATTGGGAGTGTTAGATATCTCTTTACTTCCAATTTCCACCTTATACCCCTGCCTGCCGGAAGGAAAGTGCCAACTTCCACCTTGTACCTTCAGGCTTCTACCTTCCACATTCCACCGTCCATCTTCTACCGTCTCCCTCCTATCTCCTCCATATCTCCTCCCTATCAAAGCCCACCCTACTCCCACTTTAAGGCACCTTTATGGATAATCTTTCTAAACGTCCACGCTTTAGCGTCCACCTTCAACCGTCCACTGTCTACCTCCCACCCTTCAGTTTCTTAGGATTCACCAACTTCATTTCTTTCACCAAATGCCCGGCCCCCGCAAATTTATCTACTATAAAAAGTACATACCTGATGTCAACCATAATATTCCTGCAGATAGAAGGATCATAATTAATATCACTCATGGTGCCTTCCCATGCCCGGTCAAAATTCAGGCCCACAAGGTTACCGTAAGCATCCAGGGCGGGACTGCCACTGTTGCCCCCGGTGGTGTGATTGGAGGCAATAAAACAAACAGGCATCACCCCATTTTTGCCATAAGCACCATAATCTTTTGCAGCATGCAACTGGCGGAGTTTTTCCGGCACATCAAATTCGTAGTCGCCGGGTTTGTATTTTTCCATGATGCCATCAAGCGTAGTAAAAAAATTATATTTCATAGCATCCCTGGCCGTAAAGCCATTCACATTACCATAGGTGACCCTCATAGTGCTGTTGGCATCCGGGTAAAATTTCTTTTCCTTCATCACGTCCATTTGCGCCTGGGTATAATCCCGTTGCAACCTGTTGATGCGGTTTTGTATTTCTGCTGAAGGCGCCTGCACACTGGACTGGTAAGTTTTTTGCATGTCTGTGAAAATGCTTATCGCGGGATAATTTTTCAATTCTGCTATCACTTCCGCTGCGGGCCTGTCCAGTAATTGTTTCAGGCCGGCAACATTATACATCGTGGTTTGAGCATACACTTTTTCCGCCAGGGCAGTATAAGAGCCGCCTGCCTGTTTCAACATATCTTTCAGCACCGGGGACACATAGGGGTCCTGTTGCCGGGTCACATACATTTCAAGCATGGCTTCAAATAATTTCCTGTCTACTGCAGGACTGTATTCCCCCAGCAGGTTTTCGATCGCGGACCGCACTACGTTTAACCGTTGCTGGTAGCCTTTGTCACCGTCCCGGCTGTAGGCAGTGGCAAGGCTGTTTAATTGCGCAGCTATGGTAAATAATTCGATCTTACTGGCAATCTCGGTATAATAATCCCGGGCGAGACCGTAAGGCTCAAAAGCCGTGTACTCGCGGGCGAGGTCGGCTAACAGTGTCTTATGTTTGGCAAACGTCGGATTAGCATCTACGCGTTGCTGAAAGGTGGCTTCAAAATTTTTCTTTTTGCCTACAGCATCGGTACGGGTAAGGCCCAGGACTTCCCCCTGCCATTTTTTATACGCATTCTGTATGCTGGCATACTTGGCAGCATACTGTATTTTAATGCCTTCGTCTTTTCGCATGAAGCCATCAATGATAGAAAGTGCTTTATCCCTGATAGCAATTTTTGCAGGATCACTGACTGTTCTCACCTGCTCCACAGCGGCACTATGCAGGTATTGCCGTGTAGCGCCGGGGAAACCAAACACCATAGTAAAATCCCCCTGGGCGATACCATCCATCGAAATGTTCAGCGCACGTTTTGGAGTATAAGGTACGTTGTCAGGAGAATATTCTGCGGGCTGGTTATTTTTATCCGCATAAATACGGAACATAGAAAAATCGCCGGTGTGGCGGGGCCACATCCAGTTGTCAGTATCCTTGCCGAAATTACCTATACTGCTGGGCGGCGCTCCCACGAGGCGTACATCCCTGTAGGTTTCAGTCACAAACAAATAATACTGGTTACCTTCAAAAAAAGCCCTCGTAAAACTTTCCTGCTTTGCTTCTTTTTTTACATTTTTTCTCACCTCGGCGAGGTTCCTGTCGATACTTGCCTGGCGCTCCGATTCTGACATGGCCGGCGTAACGTCTTTTAATGCAGCGGCGGTTACATCATCGATCCTTACGATAAACGTAACGAATAATCCTTTATTTGGGATCTCTTCACCCGTGTTTTTTGCCCAGAAACCATCCCTGATATAATTTTTCTCCAGCGAGGAATGATTTTGAATGGCGTCAAAACCACAATGATGGTTGGTAAGCAATAATCCTTTGGATGAAATCACTTCCGCGGTGCAGAACCCGCCGAAACTAACAACGGCATCTTTTAGGCTACTTTTGTTTATGCTGTAAATATCTGCAGCACTGATTTTCATCCCCAGGCTCTTCATGCGGCTCTCATTAAGCTTCGCCAGCAGTTGCGGCAGCCACATGCCCTCGTCGGCTCTTGCCACCTGCATTCCTAAAAACAAAAATCCAATCAATAAAATTCTTGAAATCTTCACACGATCTTTTTTTTTACATTTTTCAACATTCGACATTCAACATCCGAAATTCAACATTCAGCATTCAACATTTAAAATTTAAAATTCAACATTTCAACTCAGCATCCCCTACATAAAATACGCCCCCTCCACTTCTCCCCCACTCACTTTCACCACGATCATTTCATCCCTGGTCGTGGCAACAGAATGCCCTACATAATTTAAACCAATGGGAAATTGTTTGTGTGTTCTTTCCAGCAATGCGAGCGTCTCCACCTGGCGTGGATGATATTTCAGCAGCGGTTGCAGGGCATAAAACATAGTGCGCCCACTGTTGGCCACATCATCAACCAAAATCACGTTAGTGGAATTGAAATCTTTTTGCTCGCTGAGCAGGATATCTGCCGGGTGTTTTTTATCCATACTCAGCCAGAGAATATCTATTTTGCCGGGAAAAATATCTTTTAAGATACGGGCAATTATTTCAGCGATCACTATACCATTTTCCTTTATGCCCACCAGGATCAGGGCATCCTTATCATGATTTCTTTCGGCTACCTCCATGGCGATTCTTCTTAATTTTTTTGCCGCGATCTCTTTGCTTAAAATCATCTGGATAATTTATGGGCAAATATAAGGAAGTCTATGGTCCATAGTCCATGGAACATAGCCCTTCGCGAACATGGAGGTATTCATACAAACTTTGAAGAATGCATTGAGAGCGTTCCATCGACCATGGACTATGGCCTTTTGAACTGTGAGATATCTTAATAAACCTCGAAGAATGAAGAGTGCTATCGACTATGGACTATCGACCATGGACCAAATACTTTATCTTAGCCGCATAATTTACACATATGAATTATATCCAACAGGCTGCTTTCCTTTTACTCCTCATTTTTGCGATCGGGTTGTTTGCAAAAAATATCAGGCAGATCATCAATAATATCCGGCTTGGGCGGGATGAGGACCTTTCCGATAACCCCGCAATTCGATGGAAAAATTTGTTGTTGCTGGCTTTCGGCCAGAAAAAAATGTTTCGCAACCCGCTTGTGGCTGTTTTACATTTTGTGATCTATGCCGGCTTTATCATCATCAATATCGAAGTACTGGAAATCGTGCTGGATGGATTGTTGGGAACGCACCGTTTATTTCTCGAGCCGCTTGGCGGCTTATATAGTTTCCTCATCAATTTTTTTGAGGTGCTGGCTGTGGGGGTGATCGCGGTTTGCGTGGTGTTTCTTGCGCGCAGGAATATCATAAAACTAAAACGTTTTATCAGTCATGACCTGGATGGATGGCCACGAAGCGATGCAAATTATATTCTCATCACGGAGATCATTCTTATGACGCTTTTTCTTACGATGAATGCGGCAGACAGGGCACTGCAGATCCAGGGCGCTGAACATTATGCCGCCACCGGGGATTTCGTGGTGTCTGGTCCACTTGCCTCGCTATTGGTCAATATGAGTACCTCCAGCCTCGTGTTGCTGGAACGTTCCTGCTGGTGGTTGCATATCATCGGCATTTTTGCCTTCCTCAATTACCTGCCTTATAGCAAACACCTGCACATCTTGCTGGCCTTTCCAAATGCCTACTATGCCAAACTGGACCCTCCCGGCAAAATGGACAATATGGAAAACGTTGCCAACGAAGTAAAGTATATGATGCAGCCTGAACTGACCCCGGCTAACGCTGACGGGCAACCGATGAAATTCGGGGCAAAAGATGTGATGGACCTGAGCTGGAAAAATTTACTCGATGCGTATAGTTGTACCGAGTGCGGCCGGTGCTCTGCCGCCTGCCCAGCCACCCAAACGGGTAAGTTGCTCAGCCCAAGAAAAATCATGATGGATACGCGGGACCGGTTGGAGGAAGTAGGTAAAAATATCCAACAACACAAAACGTTTCAGCCGGATGGAAAAACATTGGTAAATGACTACATCA
>JAKFCK010000479.1:0-3435 GCA_036676685.1 Chitinophagaceae bacterium
AGCGTCAATGCATTGGGGATGGTATTAGGCATTTCCATAAAACTTGTGACACCACCTGCCACTGCGGCCCTGCTTTCAGAATAGATGCTCGCCTTATGCGTGAGGCCCGGTTCACGAAAATGTACCTGGTCATCTATCACGCCGGGAAGCAGGTGTTTGCCTTCACCATTTATTTCCCGGATGGCGCCCTTCACTTCAATATGATCACCTATACGTTCTATCCGCGCACCGTTCACCAAAACATCCTTAGCTTCTATTTTCCCTTCATTTACAACCTGTATGTTTTTAAAAAGGTATTTTTGCATATCTTGAATGTATAGATTTTTAATTTAATCAAAACTCAATGCAAATTATTAAAAGCTTTTTCAAACTCTTCGTTTTTGTTTGCCCCTTTACCAGTTTTGCTCAATCCACTTTTTTAAACCAGGGAGCCAAAGAATACCAACTGATAGATCGCATGGAAATTAAGCAGCGGACAAACCCTGACCTTAATTTTTCTACGTTAAAGCCTTACAACAGGAGGGCTATTGTGCGGCAGGCAGAATTAATGGATAGTGCACGGGTGGGTTACCAGGACTCAACCGGGACAACCGTTTACGAAGGAGGTGCGCACTCAGCCCTTACTGCTATAGATGATTATAATTTGCGCAGCCTTTACATGAATAACAGTGAGTGGGTTACCGGTGCCCGCGGCGATTTTGAAAGCAAAAAGGCCATCTTTAATACCTTTTATAAAACCAAAGCAAACCTGCTGGAAGTAAATTCAAAAGATTTTTTCCTGGCGGTGAACCCAATACTCCAGTTGCACCTGGGCAAGGAGACAGATAATGATGAAACGCTTTTCCTGAATAAAAGGGGGGTAAGTGTAAGAGGACTGATCGCAAATAAAATTGGTTTTTCTTCTTTCATAACAGAAAACCAGGAGCGGGGACCGGGCTATTTCCAGGATCGGGTAAATATGCTTAGAGCGGTACCTGGTACAGGATTCTATAAAGGGTTTAAAGGTACGGGCGTAGATTATTTTGATGCAAGAGGTTATGTGACTTTTAATGCCACAAAATATATCGACTTCCAGCTGGGATACGATAAGAATTTTATCGGCAATGGTTTTCGGAGTTTACTCCTGAGCGATTGGGGAAACAGCTACCTGTTTGCAAAGATCAATACAAGAATATGGAAGCTAAATTACCAGAATATTTTTATGGAACTGATGCCGCAGTTTAAGAAAAGCGGAGACAACTTGTTACCAAGAAAATATGCTGCTATGCATCACCTGAGTATGAACGTTACCAAATGGTTGAACGTTGGTTTGTTTGAGGGGGTAATATTTGGGAGGCAAAACCATTTCGATTTTCAATATTTAAACCCGATCATTTTTTACCGGCACATTGAAGGAACTGTGGGTAGTCCCGATAATGCAGTAGCAGGGCTGGATTTTAAAGCCAATGTAGCGCACAGGCTGCAATTTTATGGACAATTCCTGTTAGACGAGTTTATATTGAAGCAAGTAAAAAACAACCCGACGAGCTGGGTTAATAAATTTGGTATTCAGGCAGGTGTAAAATACATAGATGCACTGGGTGTGAAGAACCTGGATCTGCAATTTGAGACCAACAGGGTAAGACCATTCACTTATTCTCATTATGATACCATTGCCAACTATACCCACTATAACCAACCGTTGGCTCATCCCCTCGGTTCTAATTTCCAGGAAGTGATTGCAATTGTCAATTATCAGCCGGCTCCCAAATGGTATGTTTACGCAAGGGCTATTTATTATAAACAGGGCCTGGATACTACAGGCGGAAATGCAGGCGGGAACATATTTAAAAACTATAACACAAGATTATCCAACGATGGTTTTGAAGTTGGTGGCGGCAGGAAAGCTACCAGCCTGAATGGTTTGGTACAGGTCAGCTACGAATTCAGGGAGAATTTATTCCTGGATATATCTTTATTGCAACGGAATTTTTCATTGGCAGGAGCCGCGGATCGAAACAGTACGCTGATAAGTGCGGGTGTGAGACTGAATATGTTTAGAAGAGATTATGATTATTAAAGTGATTCAATAATAAGCCAAAAAAAGCCGGTTAAAAACCGGCTTTTTTTATTCCACCGTAAGCGAAAACGTCACGGTGCGTGAATTTATCTTGTCAATGATGTTGGAATATTTCAGGTCCGGGTCCCTGCTATGTACGTTGCTAAGGCCCCAGCCCAGTTTTACCTCGGGTGTGAGTACAAATACGGGAAAATAAAAGTGAAACCCCAGCCCCAGTTCAATTCCGTAATCGAACTTATTTAGCTTCATCAGGTTTTCCGCATTTTTATCCCCTTTGTTGGCAGCAAAATCATATTCTGCCCGGGCGCCGGTCATCATGTATACTTTAAAATTATTAATACGGTCGCTATTGAATTTCACCTGGAACGGTAAGGCCAGTGTGATGCCCTGGATCTTCCTTATCCCCAAAGTATCTTCTCCCGCAGCGCGGTTGGGGTATTTTAATCTATACTGGAAAGCTTTTTCTGTAAATACAAGATTAATAGGGTAGGTCCGCAAATCAAAGTGATTACTCAGTCGTTTATTAACAAGCCAGGCGAGATTGATCCCCGTACTGTTGATACTTTCCACTACCATCACGCTGTCAAACTCCAGGAAACGGGGATGATGGGTGAAACTGTAATGGGCCCTGTTAACGCCTATATTGATACCAAAATGGAAGGATTTTTGATCGTGGTCTTCCAGGTTCAAATAACGTTCCTGGGTAAACGCAATTACCGGGGACAGTATTAAAATCAATAATAACCGGGCTACTTTTTTTCTCCGCAATAGATACTGCATATTCCTGCACTCAGTGGTTTGTATTGTAAGTGAATATATCCCAGGTTGTCCAGGATATCCTTAAAATTTTTTCCTTCCGGAAACTTTTTAATTGATGCGTCGAGATATTGGTATGCGTTGCGGTTTTTCGAAAATAGTTTTCCCATATTGGGTGTTACTATTTTCATGTAAAGATTATAGAAAGTTTTTACAAATGGCATTTTTGGTTGGCTGAATTCCAGCACTACCAACCTGCCACCAGGCCTAAGTACCCGGAGTATCTCTGAAAGCCCTTTTTCAAGATTTTGAAAATTACGAACCCCAAAAGCTACTGTTACTGCGTCAAACGAATTGTCACTAAAATTTATTGTTTCGCTGTCACCCTTTAACAATTCTATAGTATCCTGTAAACCCAGCTTTTCTATTTTTTTTCTCCCGATCTCCAACATGCCCTCACTGATATCAATTCCTGTTATAGCCTCAGGCTTCAGCAAACCCGATGCCATAATGGCCACATCAGCTGTACCTGTAGCTACATCAAGTATTTTTTTAGGCTGCAGGTCGCTGAGATATCCCAATGCTTTTTTTCGCCAGCCGATGTCCAGGCCTGCGCTAAG
>JAKFCK010000480.1:0-1624 GCA_036676685.1 Chitinophagaceae bacterium
ACTCACAATTGGGTGTTTTCACCCTTTAAAATACGTCCTCTTCCCCGCCATATTGTTGTAAGTCTAAAATATCTTAGCCTCCCAATTGAGTCGCTCTAAGAAAAAATAAATCTAAACTTATTGCTATGGTAAATATTTTAGTGTTGATCTCTTGTGTGCTGGCTGTGGTGGTGATCGTATTTATATTATTCATGTATTTCGGCAAGGTCAGGGAACGCAAAGAGCACCAGCAATATACTATAGAGCTAATGGAGAGACTTCAGCTAAAGGTCTTTTTATTAAGGACGGACCTGGCCGAATTCGCGGAGCGAAATAACCTGCTGCAATCAGATTTTTTTTACAACTTCAGCTTTTCTGATTGTATAGCATCAGTTACGAGGGTGGAAGCTAAATGTACTGATCCTGTGTTATTATCTACCCTTAAATTTTCGAAGAGTGAAAAGCAGGTCGATTCAATTCTTGCTGACTGCAAGTCGTGGATGTTACACATTGATCGGATAAGTTCCTCGCTGGAAACAAAAAGCCGGAACCCGGCGTATAATAAAGAGTTGTTGGTTCTTATATGAATGGACCCGGGCGCAACATTCAATTACTGTCCATGCATGTATTTTGCTGTACCCGCTACATCCTATTATTTTCGTAATGATTGCGCCTAAAAAAAAGAGAATGACTGCTTCCCGGATAAAACTATTCTGGCAGGAAATTGATTTAATTCAAGCCCGCCATGCTTTATTTTTTCCGAAAGATCAGAAGAGGCATATCTCTATAATGGCAATCGATTCCGGCACCGTATTGCTATTTTCTGAACAATATAATCTCCCAAAAGTGATTACGCTTGAAGTGGAATTTGCATTTAGGTTGGCAACTGTTTATCTGCAAACTGCCGAACAATATTGAAAGTATTTTTTTTGCGATTGCAGGTGTTTCACCTGGAACACCAGCTCTATTACCCCGGCAGGCAGCGTTGAGAGATCCAGGCAGCTCCTCCTTGGCGCCACCCGTATCTTTTAAATCTGCATCCTTGTCTAAACCTCACCTGGTTTTTATTTTAGCCTGATGTTCTTCCGCAAAAAAGCGTTTACAATAGGATAGAAGAGACCCGGCTGTTCGGATTCGGGGAAGTGGCCGGATCGGTAAATGCCCTGTATCTCTGCACCCGGAAAGGCCTGCATGTATTGGGAAATAGTGGTAAGGCTGATAGGATCGTGCCAGCCGAAAACAAGCAGCGTTTTTCCTTTGAACGAATGGCCGGCCCTGGCAAATTGAAGTTGCCGGGGAATACTTTTCCACATCACCCAACCCATTTCGCGGTTCGTTGGCCCTTGCCTTATCTGCCGCCTCAGGACCGCATCAATATCCAGGCTGTCATAAACCCTCGTGAGCAGGTGCAACCTGGTTCGTTCATAAGCCGCCCTGGAAGAGTCTTGTTTTATTATTGAGGGATTTCTCCAGTAACGGTATCGGCTGGAGTCAGGGTCGTGACTCACAGCTTTTACATTTGCATCAATAGTTGAACGCAAGGACGAATCAAGTTCGCCGCCACAAACAGAAATAAAAAGTCTTACTCTTTCAGGAAATTTTGAAATATAGCCTGCCGCCAGCATGCTACCCCACGATCGTCCCA
>JAKFCK010000481.1:0-1522 GCA_036676685.1 Chitinophagaceae bacterium
TATGGCTGCCGGACTGAAAGGTATTTACCAGGGTGAATATACTGTCCGGGAAACAGACAGTTTTGCTAGGGTTAACATCCCCGTGAGACTGGTAACTGCTGACAGCCAGGTTATCATCAAGTCAACGCCCAACAGGATTTCTGTGATATCGGCGCTTGCCTCTGATGTAGCCGTCACCACGGGTCGCCTGGCACACCTGGAGTATGGGTTGGGTACAGACCGGCTTGGCGGTGCCAAAATAGGGTACCTGGATAGTTTGGTGCAGCTGAGGATCATTGGTAAGATAGGCAGCGACTACAAAGTAAAACTGGCAGAACACCGGGCGGCTTATATTCCTGAAGACCAGGTGCGGTTATTACCCCGGGGAAGCGGGGTAGCCCAATCCCTCACCGGTTCCTGGAGTGTGTATGGCGATAGTACCCACGATTATGTAAGCGTTTCGCTGTCGGCAAGATTACCCTATCAAAGTTTCCAGGAACTCAATCCATCCAAGATAGTGGTGGATATTTTTGGCGCCACCAATAACAGCAATTGGATCGCCCAGCTCAATTCAGTGAAAGAAATAGATCACGTAGATTATGAGCAGGTGGCAGACGATATTTTCCGGGTAAAAATTCAACTCAAACATGCCCAACATTGGGGCCACCAGGTATATTACAGGGGCAACAGCCTGGTAATAAAGATCAAACATCAGCCGAAAGATCTTTCCTTGTCTGCTTTACGGATCGCAGTAGATGCAGGCCATGGCGGACAAAATACCGGAGCGGGTGGGCCGACCGGATCATCAGAAAAAAACATTGCCCTTGCCGTGGCACTCAAATTACAGCAAATATTAACGGCAGAAGGTGCACGCGTACAGATGACGCGGGTTACGGAGAAGCAGGTAGACAATAAAGATCGCATCCTGATGTACAGGGATTCGATACCCGACCTGTTGGTAAGTATTCATCTCAACTCTGCATCCGACCCCATAAGGGCATCCGGCACCAGTACACACTATCGATACGTCGGCAACAAAAAATTATCAACATTCATCAATGAAAGGATGCAGGAGTTAGGCCTCAAGCAATATGGTGTAATAGGCTCCTTTAATTTTATGCTTAACAGTGCGACGGAATACCCGAATGTGCTGGTGGAAACATTGTTCCTCAGTAATCCCGTTGAGGAAGCGTTGATCCTTGATGAGTCCTTTCAGCAACAGATGGCCGATAAAATTTTGCAGGGGATAAAAGATTTCCTGGCAGACGCAGCAAAATAAAGTGTCATTTGTACGCTCAATGGAGTATTTCTCCCGGTAGTTAAAAAAGTAATTTTACAACTTATGTTGTTGGATAAAAAAACCATATGTATCGTAGAGGATAAACCTGATCTGAGGGAGGCCATGAATATGATGATCCAGCTAACGGATACTTACCTGCTGGGCGGAAGTTTTACCAATGCCGAGGAGGCCATTAATGAAATTCCCGGGATAGTACCGGACGCAGTACTGATGGATATCAATCTTCCCGGTATGAGCGGCATA
>JAKFCK010000482.1:0-7580 GCA_036676685.1 Chitinophagaceae bacterium
TTGATAACGCATCAGTCAAATATTCCGACTCTTCCACCACTGTTTCATTCCGGATGAGTTTGGTGCGGTAACTCTGCGCTTCAGTTTTTGCGCTATCCTGGTGCTGTATGTCATAATCCGCCGGCAGGTAGCGATGGCCTCCACCGAGGAATCCAAAAAATTCATCGAACCCTCTTTTCCACGGGCGGAATTTTTCATGCACACCTAAATGCCATTTGCCAATTCCCATGGTCTTGTAGCCGGATTGCTGCAAAAGTTCCGGTAATGTTTGTTCGGTGAGCGGAAGACCTATACCCGGATCAAATGGCCTGTACAAGGGATTGCGGCTATAGCCAAAATGATCCTGGTACCTGCCCGTGATGAGCCCTGCGCGGCTGGGCGCACAAACAGCATAACTTACATATGCATTGGTAAAGACAACCCCGTTTTTTGCAATACGATCGATGTTGGGGGTAGGGATATCCTTACATCCATTAAAACCTACATCAGCATAACCCTGGTCATCTGTAAGAATGATGATGATATTGGGCCGGCCTGTTTCCCCTGGAATCGGTTGTTTGGATGTTTTTGTAAAGGCACAGGCCGCTGAAACAAGCAATACGACCATTATTCCCACAACACTTTTTCCGATGTTTCTGCCGTTCACTTTTACTTGTTTATTATTATGGTTATTCATTATCGTTCAATTCTATTGCCCCCATATCCGGTTTTCCTAAAATGGGATTCCCTAATATATCGCGCGCTGCCTGCAGGCCAATACGCAGGCCGATGGTATCATTCGGAATGGGCAGGATAGCTACACCCCTGTTAATGACCAGGCTTCTATTTACGGGTAAATAATCTGTCAACTGTAGTCCACCTTTATTTGTAAATCCGGGATCCCCTATCACCGGGGCTGTATCCTGCAACGAAAAACCAGTCGGCCAGTTATCAGCACGTAAAAAAAGATTATTTGTGAATACAACATGGGGCACACCATCGAGGTCAACTTCATTTTTTTTCTGATCGCCCGGAACCAGTTGCGCAGCCGTTTCAAAATAAAAAATGTTATTGGCAATCAGCACCCCGTCCGCACTGCTGCTCAGGGCTATCCTGGGTATTATTTTATCAGAGACATAAATGCTGTTGTTGTAGAAATAACTATTGTACGGACCCGCACTTTTTTTCTGATTACCCTGGTAGCCGCTAAGCCAGAAAATTTTGCCTTCCTGGAAAGCGCCATTCATTCCTTTTACCCTGTGTCCATCATTTACACTGATATTATAGCGGTAGGCACAGTTGTGGTTATTTCCCAAAATTTCGCAGAAACCTCCTGCATTATTTGCACTAAAGTTATATTGGATCACGACGTCACTGCAGTTGTAATCAATATGCACACCTGCAGAATCGCCGGGCCCGTTCGCATTCTCAAAACGATTGTGTTCAATCACGATATTGCTGCAACTCCACGTCCACAAACCACTGCCCCTGCCCCAGTTTCTACTATCGGCTGTTGAACCCGAATGATCGATCTTGTTGTGATGAACATGACCGCCTCTTACACCTGAGAGCTGCATACCCGGCCCGCCTGTCAGGTACACTTTACATTCAGCGATTTCCAACTCCTGGATGCCATTAACGTTTGCTGTGGCCTTTATTCCCGTATGGCTCACGTTGAATACTTCTGATTTTAAAACTTTCATATGCTTTAATTGTCCTGCCTTTGTATTATTGATTACACGAATTCCCCAGCCATAACTTTGCGTGCCATTTGCAGATTTTGTTTCAGCAGCGGAGCGGGTAAACCCCGGGGCATTAAAATAAACATCATGCACGACAAGATCCGCCAGTTGTATACTTTCAAATAATTCATCCTTTGTTATTTCAACAAGAATTCCGCAGCGCATTTGTGCCGCTTTTAATGAACTATTGTTTTGATAAGGCAATACCGCTGTAATTTCAATGCCGCTTATTTTAATAAAAGAGGAATTTTGGATGAATAGGGCATAAAGCTCCGTTCCCGCATCTAAAACGGGTCTCGCCCTATTGCCTTTGTATATGTAACTGCTATAAACAACCGGCTTACGTAAAAGACCTTTGGTATTGACGACGGACAACATACCGGAAAATTGTTGCCCTGTTGCCAAAAGCACTGAATCACCGGGCAGCAACCGCGTGTTGGTTAACGGTATGATCGTTTTCCAGGAAATTGCCGGGCTGGTTCCATTGTTTGAATCTTTTCCCACCGCTGCATTGATATAATAATTTGTAGCTTTTAAAGTATGACTTAAGCCAATGAAGAGTAATAAGTACAAGATTTTTTTTATGTGCATTGAATGTATTGTTAATACTAATTGGGCATACTATAAAGCATAATATTCTATAGTTAGGGCCACCGTGACTTAAACCTGCTGGACGTCAAATAGAATAACTGCCGTTCATACAGTTAAGTCATTAAAGCTAAACGTATCACTTTAAAAAAGCCGGAAGCCACATTTCAAAAAAGGGGGGTATTTTATTCAAATACTAAACGGCTGTTGAAGTATAAACTATGAGATGTTCATGTTTTCCCCGGTAAATAGATGAAAGGACGATTATGTTTTACCAATTGTCTGTTCGGAAAGACGATGCCGGTAACCCTTGCGTATTAAACAGGCTACCTTCTGCCCAATTTTTAAATGCATAACGAACACTCACAGGATTGCTAACCGTATCACTCCACACAATAAGGACATTGTTTTTATCATTACGTATCATTGCCTGGGCCGGGTAAAATACTTTGTCTTCACCGGCTATCTCAAAATCAGAAAGTGGTTTCCCGAAACTGGTTAGCCCCTGTTCACAATGATCAAACATCAACAAAAGTCTGCCGTTCGAAGTTTTTTGTAGTTCCCTGTAAACAGGACCACTGTAAGCAACTCCCTTAATATTATAATCCTTTGCCAGTGCCCAGTAAGCCAACCGGTTTCCCACCAGTTCTTTTTGGGAAGGGTGAATAACAGTGCGTTCGCCGATATCCATCGTAACGGCCATCCCGGTATTTTTTACGGTTTGCATGGTTTTAAGTTGTGCCTCCCGTAAAAAAGCAGCATTCACTTTCCCCGGTTCAAAGGGCGCAATCTGTACAAAATAAAAAGGGAAGTCGCCCTGCTGCCATTGGGTTCTCCATGATGCAATCATTGCAGTAAAAAGCGGCAGGTACTCATTTGCGTCTTCCCGGTTTGCTTCTCCCTGGTACCATAACATTCCTTTGATGCTATAACCAATGTACGGATGTAACATTGAGTTGTACAGGATTGTTGGCGTTCTGTTTGGAAGAGAATCCGGAAGTTTGCCGGGTATAACTTTATTTTTAAATGCTGATAAGCTTTGTTTGTCCATCCAGCTTTCAATGGTAGAAGCACCCCATGCCGTTTGAATAATACCAACAGGCACACCCAGCACCGACTGCAGCTTCTTTGCAAAATAATATGCCGTTGCACTAAAATTGCCTGTGGTTATAGGACTGGCTGCTTTCCACTCTCCCTTTACATCGTATAAAGGAGTCAAACTTACAGCGCGGGGAGTATTGAGAAAACGTATGTTATCATTTGAAGAATTCAGTATGGTTTCATTGCTGCCCATCACCGGTTGGTTGGAATATCCTTTTACCGGCATCTCCATATTGGACTGGCCTGAACAAAGCCACACTTCCCCGATTAAAACATTTTTCAGCGTTATTTCTTTGCTTCCCTTAATGACCAGGCTGTATGGACCACCCGCCGCCGGTGTTTGCAACTTCAGTTTCCAGTGGCCCTTGTTATCAGTTGTTACATTCGCATCTTTCCCCCAGCTGCCATACACTGCAATTTTTGTGTGCGGTTCATCGGTACCCCAAACCGAAACCAACTGCTGCTGTTGCAGTACCATATTATCCCCAAAAAACGCAGGCAAATGGGTTTGTGAAAGTGAGACGTTTATAGAAAGGATGAATATTAATGCTGTGAGAAAAAGTTTTTCCATGGTTTTATATTGAAGATTGGATATAGCCTTACCAGGGGACTTCATTTGCAAAAGACCGTTATCGTTTCTGGTAGATTTTTACATAATCAATCATGTATTGGGAAGGCAATATTGTATTGGCTAAACTCCCTCCCCTGTTGCCACCCATCGCCAGGTTCAGCAGCAGGTAATGCGGTTGGCGAAAGGGATTCCTTCCATCAATTTTATTGACTGTTTGACTTAGATCAATTGAATTAAGGACTTCTCCATCGATGAGTATCCGCATCATATTTTCATCCCACTCCAATGTCCATACATGAAACTGATCGGCCCACAATGCCCCACCAAAAGCAGCAACAGACCTGGACGCACCATCCCAGATGGCAGAGAACCGGGTACCACTTCCGTAAGCAAAATTTGCCAGTATCTTATCATCATAATATTCCATTACATCTACTTCTCCGTTTGAAGGCCATTCGCCGGAAGTCCCCAGTGTCCATATAGCCGGCCATAAGCCTGTTTGTGCATCGATCTTAGCGCGTACTTCCAATTTCCCATATTGAAAAGCAAATTCCCGTCGCATTACCACACTTGAAGATGTATATTCAATAAACTCCCGGTTTGTTTTCCAAACCGTGCTGTTTTGTATATACCCCGGATTGGGCTTTCTTTCCTTCTTTCCCGTAATTACAAGGTATCCCCCTTCGCACACGGCATTTTCCCGTTGGTACCATTGCGCTTCTTCATTTCGTACAAAACCGGATTCAAATTTCCATTTTAGTGAATCAGGTGGGCCGTCTGAATTAAATTCATCAGACCATACCAGGCGGTACTCCTCAGGATTCGCCCGGGCAACCGTTTTACCTGCTTTACTACAGGTAATCAAAGTAGCCAGTAAGCATACAGATAAAATACTTCTCATGAAGGAATGCAGTTTTGAGGTATTGAAGTTAGTGGATGACAAATTGGTTAAGGGCATCAAAATTTCATAAAAGCAGCACAAATGGGTCAATTAAGGGTGGAACTAATGGGTAATGTAGAATGTGGGATGCTTACCGACTTTGTACGCTGCGCGCCTTCGGGGTATAAAACAGAAAATCTCCCCAACTTACTCCCCATCTCTGCCGGAGAATATGGAATGTTGATTAGCTTTACTGCCTGGAACGGTATCAAATCTTTTACGATGCAGCAACCCTCCCCGGAAAAATTCCTGGTGACCTTATTGGAACGCCCTTTGTAATATAACCGGTTCTGCCCGCCTAATCATTAGTATCATAAAATAGCCATTACATGATCAGCTCAAATAAATATTTTACTGCTATTGTCAGCAAAGGAGTTATAATTCTCCTGGCAGCAGGACTATTCAGCGCCTGCAAAAAAAGCGACGACAGCACTGCACCTACACCGGTGCCCGTAACACCGGTAGACACTACGACCACGATCAGCACCGGCTGGTGGAACGATGCTGTGTTTTACGAGGTGTTCGTCAGGAGCTTTTATGACGCCAACGGTGATGGCAATGGGGACATCAATGGCCTCATCCAAAAGCTGGACTATTTAAATGATGGCAATCCTGCTACTACCACGGACCTGGGCGTAACGGCCCTGTGGCTGATGCCGGTCATGCAGTCGCCGAGTTACCATGGTTACGATGTAACGGATTACCGCACAATAGAAAGTGACTATGGCAGCAACAATGATTTTCGCGCCCTGGTCACAGCTGCCCATGCACGCGGCATAAAAGTGATTATCGATTATGTGATGAACCATACCTCCGAAGAACATCCCTGGTTTACCCAATCCGCATCAGGCAGCACCAATCCCTACAGGAGCTGGTACCGGTGGAATACAACCAATCCCGGCGGCCTGGGTCCCTGGGGACAAACGGTGTGGCATAACCGAAACAACGCTTATTATTACGGCCTGTTCTGGAGCGGCATGCCGGACCTTAATTATGAGACCGCCGCTGTACGCACCGAACTCTTCGAAATTGCCCGGTTCTGGCTGCAGGATATGAACGTGGATGGGTTCCGTTTGGATGCTGTGAAATATATTTTTGAATCCGGCACCATGTTGGAGGATGCACCGGCTACACTTCAGTTCTTCCAGGATTTCCGGACTTTTTATAAATCAATCAAACCTGATGCTGTGGCCGTGGGTGAAGCCTGGACCTCCACTGATAAAGTCGTAAAATATGTGCAAAATAACCGCCTTGACTTTTGCTTTGAGTTTGACCTTGCCGGTGCGATCATCAATGCCGTGAACCAGGGCAATGTCGCTGCCTTAAATACTAAACTTACGGAAGTGATAGCTACTTACCCGGCGTTACAATATGGCACTTTTCTCACCAATCACGACCAGGACAGGGTGATGAATATTTTTGGGGGAGATGAAGCGAAAGCAAAATTAGCCGCCCGGTTACTCCTTACCCTACCGGGGGTGCCGTTCCTCTATTACGGTGAAGAGATAGGTACTGTTGGGGGCAAACCGGACGAAAACATACGCACGCCGTTGCAATGGAACAGTAATGCCGCTGCAGGTTTTAGTACCGGCACCCCGTGGCGTAACCCGCAGACAGACTATACGGTGAAAAATATCGCGGCGGCACAAGGGAATGTCAATTCGCTTTGGCAGACTTACCGCAAAATGATCGCTATCCGCAACAACGAAATAACTTTAAGAAGGGGTAGTTTTATTCCGCTTCCCTCCAACTCCGCCACCGCCTTTAGTTTTATGCGTAAATACAAAAGCCAGGGCATGATCGTTGCATCCAACATGGTAAACTTCCCGGTAAACAATCTGACTATCAGCGCAGCCCCCGGATCCTTCCCGGCAGGAAATTACACATTGACCGACCAGCTTTCAAATGCACAGGTGAGCCTTGTTGTAAATGCAGATGGTGGATTTTCTAATCAAAGCTTAGGAAGTGTAGCGGGGCGAACAACGCTGCTGTTTAAGATGCGAAAAAATTGAAGCTGGTGAGATTTGTTCCTGCCGGCGTATTTATTGGTATGGTATACAAAGTTCAGGCTTTTGGGGAACAATCAATACAAACTGGTACCGCTCAAAAACAGGGACAAGAGGAACAACGTCCATCGCCATGGATCAAAATAAATTACCAAACAGGAGAATCTTATTCGATCAAAAAAAAAACATCCTGCTGTCCAAAGGCTTCGGGTTCCGGGCATTGTTGTGCATAAATGTTTTCGTGTCGATTGTTAACTATTCCTATCTTGCCGCTGAACGGCGACTGCATATGGTCAGCCGCTTTTTTAATGCCTTAACCTAATTAACAACATGAATAAAAACGGGCCTGTGGTGATCATTGAGGATGATATGGATGACCAGCTTATCTTAACCGAAGTGTTCCGAAAACTTGACTATGAAAACGAGATCATCTTTTTCACCGATGGCCAGGATGCCCTTGATTATCTAAATGAGTCTGCAGTACTCCCTTTCCTCATCCTGTCAGATATTAACATGCCCAAACTGGACGGGTTTGCCCTCCGGGCAAAATTAAAAGCTGATGCGGAACTGCAGGTGAAATGTATTCCCTACCTCTTCTTTTCTACTGCTATCAGCCAGAAAGCAGTAATAGAAGCTTACAGCATGTCTGCGCA
>JAKFCK010000483.1:0-3164 GCA_036676685.1 Chitinophagaceae bacterium
CTGAAATTGCTTCTGTAGGATACACTGAAAAAGCGGCTAAGGATGCAGGTTATGAAGTAAAAGTAGGCAAGTTTCCCTTTATGGCCAGCGGTAAAGCCAGCGCAGCAGGCGCTACAGAAGGTTTTGTAAAAGTGATCTACGATGCCAAATATGGGGAATTTTTAGGTTGCCATATGATCGGCATGAATGTTACCGAGATGATAGCAGAAGTTGTAGTAGCCCGTAAATTGGAAACTACGGCACATGAAATGCTGAACGCTGTTCACCCACACCCTACTATGAGTGAAGGACTGAAAGAAGCCACAGCAGTGGCATACGGTGAAGCAATTGATATTTAATAACCCCCCGGCCCCCTAAAGGGGGGAGTTGGGAAGTTTATATGATTTGTATTGAAGGCTGATATGCAGCTTAAAAAGGAAAGAGGTTGTTTAAATACAACCTCTTTCTTTTTATCATTTAAAATCAGCTTCACCTGCGTCATCCGTGTTCCATCATTTTTTATTTGGCAAATACCTTTTTCAGCAGGTCCGTAACCTGTGCCGCAGGATCTTTGCGGATCTTCTGCTCTTCCTGGCCTATGGAATAAAAGACTCCAGCCATGGAACGTTCCGTTACGTAGGCTGCCAGGTCAGTGTTCACAGGTTGTTTACTTAATTTGTTGTAAGCGGTGAAAACATCCTTCCAGTAAGTAGTGGCATTCACTTTAGATAAAGACTGCTCTATCACCGGCCGCATTTTTTCGGTGAGTTGGGCCGTGGTATTTTTCTTCAGGTAATCTGTTGCAGCAAAATCACCTCCTCTTAAAATAGAAAGGCCATCCGTAAGGGTCATCCCTTTTATGGCATCCCAGAATATTGTAGAGATGCCCCCGGCTGCATCTTCAGCTGCACGGTTCATAGACAGTACGGCCTTATCTACAAGTGAACCCATACCAAACTGCCGGAGAGTTTTTTCTGCCTTCTTCGCTTCTTCCGGCATTAATATTTTAATTGCTGCATTTGCAAAAAAACCATCCGCTTTATTCAGGCGCCTGGCGCTGCTGTCTGTGCCGATGGTGAGCGCCTGTTTGAGTCCACTGATAATTTCGTCATTGCTTAAGGCACTGCTTTTGCCACCGAGACTTTTGTTGATCCCTCCTAAAATATTTTTGCTGCTGTCGCCTTTTACGGCTTTGTTGATTTTCCCGAGAATTCCCTGTGCATTGGTAAGCGTAGTGAAACTAATTGCGAAAAACAGGAAGGTAAATTTTTTCATATTTGGTATTTAGGTATTCAAACAACAAAGCTAGCAGGAAAGCTGTTAAAGCCCGGTTTAAAAATTTCACAAAAATTGATTAGTATTGCCCGCTCCCAAAAAGGGAGATCAGGATAATATGAAAATAGCAGTATTAGGCGCCGGGATGGTGGGCCGCACAATCGCCATAGATCTTGCACGCACATTTGATGTAACTTCTTTTGACATAAACGATACAAACCTCGAATTATTACAACAAGGAGGCAACATCAAAATACAAAAAACCGACCTTGCGAATTTTGGGGAATATGTTGCTATGCTCTCCCCTTTTAAATTGGTCGTGTGCGCTGTTCCGGGTTTTATGGGTTACCGTGCACTTGAAGCGATCATCAAAGCAGGGAAAAATGTCGTGGATATTTCCTTTTTCCCGGAAGATGCTTTGTCCCTGGATGCCCTGGCAAAGGAACATGCTGTGACAGCCATAGTAGACTGCGGTGTTGCCCCGGGTATGAGTAACCTTATCCTCGGGCGGTACAATGAAGAGCTGAATATTCAAAGTTTTGAGTGTATGGTCGGCGGCCTTCCGAAACTGAGGGTAAAACCTTTTGAATACAAGGCACCCTTCTCTCCTGTTGATGTAATAGAGGAATATACAAGGCCCGCACGATATGTGGAGAATGGGCATATGGTTATAAAACCTGCATTGAGTGATGCCGAACTGATCAACTTTGAAAAAGCCGGCACACTCGAGGCATTTAATACTGACGGCCTAAGGAGCATTTTATTCACGATGAGTCATATCCTGGATATGAAAGAAAAAACATTGCGTTACCCTGGTCATATTGCTTTGATACAATCCCTTAAACAGGCAGGATTTTTTGAAGAAACGGAGATTGAGGTGAAAGGAACCAGGATCCGGCCGATCGACCTGACTTCTAAAATTTTATTCGACCAGTGGAAACTCCAGCCCACTGATGAAGAGTTTACCATTATGACCGTGTTGCTGAAAGGAACGCTAAATGGCCAACCAGTTACGGTGGAATATTTTCTCTATGATGAGTACGATGCGGCCACACAGACTTCATCGATGAGCCGAACCACGGGTTACACCTGCACAGCCGCTGTAAATATGCTGGCTGAGGATCTATTTTGTGAAAAGGGTGTTTTTCCTCCGGAGCTGATTGGAAAACACAAACCTTGTTTTGACTTTATGATGAGTTACCTCGCCCAAAGAAATGTGCGCTGGGTCAAAAAGTGATCTGCAGGAAAATCCGAAAATCCACCCCTGGTGATAATTGTACCTGCTTAGATCTTAACTACTTTAAAGGAACGTTGCGCTCCCTTGTCGCCCACCCTTAAAATGTAGAGCCCGGCAGGTAACGGCTGCAGGTAAAGCACTTCCTTATCGGAGCGGAGTATAAATGTTTTTACCAATCTTCCTGCAGCTGTGTACAGTGTTGCCGTTTTACCCGTAAGGGAGGTAAATTCCCCCGCATCTACGTGCAGTTCTGCTGCGGCGGGATTGGGATAAATATTCACCAGCATTGGTCTTGCCGGCCCGGGCATGGAATCCTGGGGCAATGCCGCACCAGTGGCCATGGAACTATCGCATTGGTAGGAGAGCAAAATACCATTACGAGGTGCGCCCAAAGCAAAAAGACTCCTCATTTTATTTTTTTGACCGGCAGTAAATAATTGCATACAGGCATCATCGGTAAGGTCCATAAAGTTCATGTACATGTCCCCGTTAGCATCCGGGGAACAGCTGCTTAAACTGGGAAATGCCGGGCACCCGAAATTGTAGCTTTTTTGTTTAGGCGTATCAAAAACACCATCGTCCCCGCAGTCATCTTCTCCCCAGATGTGTTTTAAGCCAAGCCAATGGGCCACTTCGTGAGTGCCGGTGCGGCCTTTGTTAAAACTGCCGCGCA
>JAKFCK010000484.1:0-2334 GCA_036676685.1 Chitinophagaceae bacterium
GAAGGGTTGAAGGGTTGAAGGGTTGAAGGGTTTAAAAGGTTTAAAAGGTTTAAGAGGTTAGGAACTTTTTATAGAGTGGAATAAAAAAATTCAGTTTGCAAAAAGCCTGTCAACAAGCCGTTGGCAGGCTTTTTGCATTTATGGGATCATTCATCGCTTACCGATGATTTTTTTTTAATACCTCCACCCGGTGGTATTCAAAAAGAGTGTTAACTAAATAAACCATTTATGAAAAAATTATTTTTGCTGGCAATGACAGCCGTTGCAATGAGCACTACACAAGGCCAGGTATTTTATGCACAGGGAGGGGTGAACCTTGCCAACATTACAAAAAACAATGCCGGGGAAACTTCCGACAATAACATGCTCACCACGTTTAATGCCGGGTTGATGGGCCGTTTTGGGATCTCTGACATATTTGACCTGGAAACGGGATTGCTTTTTACCGGCAGGGGATCGAAAACAGAAACCTATTTTTCCGGTGATGCGGATGACAATTACATCAAAGCTAAATTTAACCCCTACTACATCGAACTACCCCTGAATGCAGTAGTGAAGTTTCCTTTTGATACAAAGGGGGACAAAAGCTTCTTTGTAAACGCAGGGCCATATGTTGCGATGGGTGTAGGCGGCAAATCAAAGATTGAATCTAAATTCATCGGCCTCACTTCTAACTCTACCCAATCGATCCAGTTTAATGACGATGATCCCTCCACGAGCGAGCAGGAAGATGCAGCCTACAATAAACTAAAACGTTTCGACTTTGGCGCTAATTTCGGCGCAGGGCTGGACCTGGGTTCGGTGATCCTGAAAGCTAATTACGGTCTTGGTTTGACCAAAATAAATTCAACCGAAACCAACAACAGTGATAACGACAAAGATAAATACCGCACTATAAGTGTTTCTGTAGGGATACCCCTTGGAAGATAATTTCTTCATTGAGCAAAATGAAAAAAGGCTTTCCGAAAGGAGAGCCTTTTTCTATTTTATGTTCTTAAGGTCACAATAATTCTTTCACAACATTACACACTATTCCGGGCCTGCCTAACGTATAATAATGCAGTACAGGCACGCCCGCTTTGTATAGTTCTTTTGATTGCTCCAGTAACCACTCTGTGCCTACCTGTTCCACATCTTCATCAGTTTTGCATTTATTTACTTCGTTGCATAGTGAAGACGGAAGGTCGATATGGAAGATCTTGGGCAACACGGTTAATTGTTTCCTGGTATAGATCGGCTTCAGGCCCGGGATGATGGGTACCTCAATACCGATCTCCCTGCAGGCATTTACAAAAGCAAAATATTTACTGTTATCAAAAAACATCTGGGTAACGATGTAATCCGCACCGGCATCTACCTTTTGTTTGAGGTAACGAAGATCGCTATCCATGTTGGGCGCTTCAAAATGTTTCTCCGGGTAACCTGCCACACCAATGCAAAACTTTGTTTTTGTTGTGTTTTTTAATTCTTCCTCCAGGTAAACGCCCGCATTGAGGTTGGTCACCTGCCTCAGCAGGTCAATAGCGTACTGGTGTCCACCGGGTTCCGGTTCAAAGCTGGCTTCGTTTTTAGCCGCGTCGCCCCTAAGCACCAGCACGTTGTCTATACCCAGGTAGTTCAGGTTTATCAGCGCATCTTCGGTTTCATTGATCCCGAACCCGCCACATATCAAATGTGGTACGGTGTCCACATTGTATTTATTCATAATGGCCGCACATATAGATTCTGTGCCCGGCCTTTTTCTCACGACAACTTTTTCAAAAGTACCATCCGCTTTTTTCTTAAACACGTGTTCACTCCGGTGGTAGGTAACATTAATATAGGATGGCTTGAATTCCATTAACGGGTCCAGGTGATTGTACAAAGACTGGATCCCCTTTCCTTTAAGTGGTGGGAGAATTTCAAAAGACACCAGGGGTTTTGTTGCCTGGTTGATGTGATCGATTACTTTCATATATGAAAATTTGCCCATAGGGCAAGTTTGATTCTTATTGCAAATATCTGCAAACTTACGTTAGCCTTGCTGGATGACAAAAAAGCCCTTCTTTCCCGAAAGGCTTTTGATTAACTAAGTCGTGAATTTAGCTTATGGTTTCCTCCACTTAGAAATTAATACCAATGCAAATACCTGCGCGAACTCCCGCCCATGGACCCTTAAAATTTACGGTGGCGCCATTGTCATTCACTACGTAAGTAAATTTTGTGAGCGGCACATCCAGTTCATCGAACCCATCCCTTAGTGACTGTTGTTCGGATGTGCTCAGCTTTTGCTGACCGGTGATATCTCCCTTTGACGTACCATAATTAGCACCCAGTATCCACCAATCCAGGAAA
>JAKFCK010000485.1:0-2041 GCA_036676685.1 Chitinophagaceae bacterium
GAAAGGCAGCAAACGGCAAACAAAAAATATTCCCGCCCCAACCGGCGACGCATCACTAACAACGCGCACCAAACCCAACCCGGCAATAAAATTGAACCAGTTCCCCAGTTCCGATATAAACTGCCCGGTCAGCAGGTTGCGGAAATTCCTGTTCCCGCCGATCAATTGGCCATACGTCAACGACTGCATAAGACGAAAGGATAATCTGCCACCATGAAAATTCCTATTCCCCTCCAAAAAAGGCACGAGGCGGAGCAACGTAAAGAATGTTGAAAAATCGCAAGAAAGTGCAAGTCTTTCACGCACAGTGATATTAAACTGGTGATTGTTTTAAATTACCGAGAGCTTACCGGAGGTTTATTATGTATAGATACGTCTTCTATCTGCTTTGCACGTTCGCAGTTTTTACCAACCTTGCAATCGCTCAGATGCCCGCCAAAGAGCCTGCGAAAAACGCATTAAAAGATGACTGCCTCAAGGCGGCTGCAAAACAACAATCTACATTCGCTCCTGTTTCGCCTGAGATGCGAAAATTCATTTTGGCTGAACGCGAAAAAGTTTGGCGGGCCTTTTTTGAAAATGACAAGGCCGCTCTTGCGAAATATATTCCCGAGGAAATAATCACGACCGGTCCCGGACAGAAGGGTTTCAGTAATCAAACTGAGGTGCTTGCGGGCTCAGAGCAGTTTGTAAAAAGCGGGGGAAAACTTGTGCGGCTCGAGTTTTACGACGACCTTATTCAAGTTTATGGAGCGGCAGTAATCATCTACAATAATTACTTGTACGAGACACAAGACGCCAACGGTAAAAAGACCGTAACCAGCGGACGAGCAACCGATATGTTCGTAATGCGCGACAACACGCTCGTAAATGTCGGGTGGCACCTTGATTCCGGAAAATAGAAGCGGGTCAGCCGTATGTGAACCGGGGCAATTCTAAACAACAATAGCCCGAAGGGCGATGAACTATTACAAAGAATTATCACAAAGTCATTCTGTCGATGTGTCGCGTTTCTATCACTCGCCGTCCGAGACACATAAAGACCCTAAAGAAGAGTGCACCCATCGCTATTCGCTGAATTTTGTCGAGCAGGGAAATTTCAAGATCCACATCGGAAAAAAGAGTTGGCTGATCGACGAAAAAAGTGTTTTTGTTGCGCATCCAACGATGGTTTTTCGGTGCAAACATTTTGAGGAGATACCGAATGATGTCTGCTTTTCCATTGGTTTCAAGGAGAATTTTGTTGACGACATTCAAAACACCGTAGGTTTTGAAATAAAGCAAAAAGCACCCGTTACTTTTCGGACAAACCGTCTCTCTTATCTTCAGCTGCAGCTTTCACGATCGATCAAAAACGGCGACGGCGCAATGGCTTTGGAAACGCTGGCCGGGGAATTGTTTGCCGCGATCGGGGATGAGAAAAAGCATCACCGGGCGTACAAGACAAAACAAATGAACTGGTACGCCGAGCGCGTTACTGCCGTATGCGAATTAATAGAAACTCACTACGCCGACAAACATTCGCTGGAATCTTTATCAACTTTTGTCGGCATGAGCGGGTTTCATTTCACACGAATCTTTAAAGAGCTGACAGGCACGCCGCCTCATCAATTTCTGTTGCACATTCGCCTATCAAATGCGGCAGCGCTGCTGCTTGATGGTGTGAGCGTGACGAACACCTGCTTTGCCTGCGGGTTCGCAAACTTGAGTCATTTCATACGTTTCTTTCAACGGACTTTCGGAGTTACGCCTTCTCAGTTTCAAAAACAAAAAACGAAGGCGGACATCAAAAGAGTTTTGAAACGTTCCGGTAAACAATGCGAATAAACGGGTTATCGGTATTCGGCAGACTCAAATCCTTTCATTTTCTTGTGTTTTTAACCCAAAGTTACCAATAAATAGACCGTTTTTAGGTATAAATAGACCAAAGTTAGGTATAAATGGAGCATTTATAGGTATAAATAGGCTAAAAATACCTATAAATAGACCAAAAATAGGTATAAATAGACTAAAAATACCTATAAATAGACCAAAGTTAGGT
>JAKFCK010000486.1:0-4479 GCA_036676685.1 Chitinophagaceae bacterium
TGGGTAAGGTAGACGACCGGATCGCCACCCCGAGGCTTGGTATACCCAGGACCCACGTGCTCCCTGGCAGCGTGGGTATTGCGGGCGCCCAGACCGGGATCTATCCAATGGATTCCCCCGGCGGCTGGCAGCTCATCGGGCAAACACCTTTAAAGATCTTTGATGTAAAAAAAGAAAGACCCTGTTTGTTCCAGGCAGGCGACTCCGTTCAGTTTATTGCCATTAGCAAAACAGATTTTGACAAATTAAATGAGTATTAAGATCATCAAGGCGGGAATTTTGGCCACCGTGCAGGACACGGGCAGAACCTGTTTTCGCAATACCGGTGTGGGAAGTGCCGGTGCGATGGATCTTTTTGCAATGCAGGTTTCCAATTACTTATCTGGCAATAGCGGCGACGAAGCTGTCATAGAAATTAATTTTCCTGCACCTGAAATATTGTTTGAACAGGACGCTATCATCGGTATATCCGGTGCCGACTTTTCGGCAACGCTGAACGAAGTAAGCGTTCCAACATGGCGCACATTATTTGTAACCCGGGATTCGATCCTGAAATTCAGAAAACCAGTCTCAGGGGCCAGGCTTTATCTTGCGGTCTCCGGCGGATGGCAGGCAGACCAATGGCTTGGTAGCTACAGCACTCACCTTAAACTCGGCGTGGCAGGTCATTGTGGGCGTGCGCTTAAAAAAAACGACGAGGTCCGGTTCAGCACAGCAGTGTTACCAGTCACAGGGAACAAAATTTTACCCCCGCTTTTCCCGGGACCCGGACCGGAAAAATTTTACGCAACCCTAAATGGAATCCGTTACGTGGAAGGACCGGAATATAATTTGCTAACTGATACCGCTAAACGAAGTTTGGAACAACAAAATATCACCATCAGTGCCCAAAGCGATAGAATGGGTTACCGGCTAAACAATGAACCGCTCTCATTGCGCTCTCCTGTGGAATTAATCTCTTCGCCGGTGGACGCAGGCACTGTACAGTTATTGCCCACAGGACCACTTATTATCCTGATGGCTGATCATCAAACAACAGGAGGTTATCCCCGTATTGCGGCTGTGATAAAAGCTGACCTGCCCAAACTCGCACAGGCGAACCCGGGGCAGGTACTTAACTTTACAAAAATTTCTCTTGCCGATGCAGAAGATGCTTATTTTAATATGCAACGAAGCCTCGAGGAAATAAAAAAGGCATGCCATCTAAACTTAAAAAACATTTTACCCCGTGATTGATATTAACTGCGATATGGGAGAAGGATTGGAAAATGAAGCGGACCTGATGCCGTATATCTATTCGGCAAATATTGCCTGCGGTTACCATGCCGGTGACGCGGATACCATGAAGCAGGTGATAGAACTGTGTATGCAGCATGGGGTAAACATCGGGGCCCACCCTTCTTTTGCAGACAGGGATAATTTTGGCAGAACGCCAATGCAGTTACCGGGCACGATGGTATATGATCTCATAACGGCCCAACTCGCTACCATAAAAAATATTGCAACAGCATGTGGTGCCAGGTTAAATCACGTGAAACCACACGGTGCTTTGTACAATATGGCCGCAAAGGACCCGCTGCTGGCTCATGTTATTGCAAAGGCTGTAAAAGACTTTGATCCCCACCTGGTTTATTTTGGCTTCTCTGGCTCCGTTATGATAGACGAAGCAAAAAAAATTGGGTTACAAACGGCCAACGAAGTTTTTGCAGATCGCACTTATCAACAGGACGGAACATTAACGCCACGCACAGAACCCAATGCATTATTGCAGGATGTGGAGGCAGTTAAAAAGCAGGTGAAAAAATTTGTGAAAGAGCAACGTGTGACTACAGTAACAGGCGAGGAAATTCCGATACTGGCAGATACGATTTGTTTGCATGGAGATGGTGTACATGCCCTTGAATTTGCCAAAACCATCTACAAAACATTACATGATCAATAGATCTTTTTTTTCGGGTCCATTGCTGGGCGCTGCATTCCTGATGGCGACCTCCGCTATTGGTCCGGGCTTTATTACCCAAACCACGAAATTTACCGAAGAACTGAAAGCCAGTTTCGGTTTCGTAATTCTCATTTCTGTTTTAATGGACATTGGTGCACAACTGAATATCTGGCGTATCATCAGTGTAAGTAAATTGTATGCGCAGGATGTGGCCAACAAGGTGTTGCCTGGTTCAGGGTATGTTTTATCTGTTCTCATCATCTTCGGTGGTATTGCATTTAATATCGGCAATATTGCCGGTGCAGGCCTTGGGCTACAGGTGCTGACTGGTTGTTCGGTGCAAACCGGTGCTGTTTTTAGTTGTGCGATAGCCCTTATAGTTTTCCTGGTAAAGGAAGTTGGAAAAGCCATTGACATTTTTGCTAAGGTGCTGGGTTTTATCATGATCGTCCTGACATTATATGTCGCTTTTCAATCCAACCCGCCTATGGCCGAAGCTGTTATTAAAACGTTTATCCCGGACCAGGTCAATGAAACCATTATTCTCACGATTGTGGGGGGCACTGTAGGAGGGTATATCAGTTTTGCAGGTGCGCATCGCTTACTGGAAGCAGGTATCAGCGGGGCGGAAAATATTAAGAAGGTTTCCAGGAGTGCTGTTTCCGCGATACTAATCGCATCACTCATGCGGCTGATTTTATTTATTGCCGCTTTAGGTATTGTATGGCAAGGTATAGTGTTGAGCAAAACCAATCCTGCTGCTACGGTATTTGAAAGTGCAGCCGGCGCATTGGGGTATAAAATATTCGGTTTAGTATTATGGAGTGCGGCCATCACTTCTGTAGTAGGTTCAGCATTCACCTCCATCACTTTTGCTAAATTATTGCATCCTTCCGTTACAAAATATTTCAGGCAAATTATCATCGCGTTCATTATTTTTTCTACGATTGTATTTTTAATTGTAGGCCAGCCGGTAAAAGTATTAATTGCAGCTGGTGCAGTGAATGGCCTTATCCTTCCCTTCGCTTTATCTATAATTTTATTGGCAGCCTACCGAAAACAAATTACGGGACCCTATAAACATCCGCACTGGATGTCGGTAGCAGGCTGGATCGTGGTAGCAGCTATGAGTTATATGGGAGTAATGGCAATAGCAGGACTGTTCTGATTTATTGCACCCGTAAGAGAAAAAACCTTTGATTTTTACAGAACTCTATATACATTTAAGCCCTGAATATCCGGCATTCATAATGATCTCACCTGCTGCAGGAAAGTCAAATAATCGCCTCCTCTCCACAACCGGGGTCTAACAATAACAACATGGTAGGTTACTGTATGTGTTATTTCCTGATCAACCATAGCTTATTTTCCAGGCCAATAACAAATTAAGACAACCAATAACTAATCAAGCCATGGCCGAAAAGATTTCCAAAAATGATATTCATAATAAAGTAAACATTGATTTTGATCGTTCTAAAAAACACGAAATCAAGAGTCTTATGCAGGAACAACTTAAAAGATTCCAGGTAATATGCAGTTCTAAGAATGATGCGATCATCACCTCTGATGAAACTAAACTGATTTTATTCTGGAATAAAGGAGCAGAATTCATATTTGGCTACTCCTCTGATGAGGTAATTGGTCAACCATTAACATTGATAATTCCAGGTCAGTTACATCAACGGCATAATAGAGGCATGGAAAGAATGAATCAAAGAAAGAAGCCTCGCGTAATCGGAAAAGTGCTTGAATTGCAGGCTGTAAAAAAAAGTGGAGAAGAATTCCCTATTGAACTTACGCTCGGAAGTTGGGATCACGATGGCAAAAGGTATTATAGCGGCATTATCAGGGATATTACAGAAAAGAAAAAGGCAGAGCTGATCATTTTGAACGAAAAGAAAAAATCAGATGAATTATTGCTGAACATTTTACCTAAACAGGTAGCGGATGAACTCAAAAGCAGTGGAGCTGCTACAGCAAAACGCTATGAGCATGTTACCATCCTGTTCACCGACTTTAAGGATTTCACGTTACTGGCTTCTTCCATTTCCCCGGTTAAACTCGTGAAAGAATTAAATGAGATTTTTAGTCACTTTGACGATATCATGGAGGTTTTCCAAATAGAAAAAATAGAAACCATTGGCGATGCGTATTTTGCTGCATGCGGAGTGCCGGATAAAAATAAAGATCATGCGTTCAGATGCATTGAAGCGGCTAAGCAAATGTTCAGGTATTTGGAAGATCGAAATAAAAATACCGAAATCCAATGGAACATGCGGGTTGGAATTCATTCTGGCCCGGTGGTGGCCGGCGTTGTTGGTAAAAAGAAATACACTTATGATCTTTTCGGAGATACAGTAAATACAGCCAGTAGAATGGAAACCAATGGAGAAGTTGGAAAGATTAATATCTCAGAGACTACCTATGAATTGGTAAGGGAAAGATATAATTGCTTTCACAGGGGCCAGATAAATGCAAAGGGAAAAGGAAATTTAAACATGTATTTTGTAGAATAAACAAATAGAAACGCTGCTGTC
>JAKFCK010000487.1:0-1552 GCA_036676685.1 Chitinophagaceae bacterium
GGTCCAGGTCGGCATCTGCGGTGTTTAATTCATCAATGGAATCATAAACCTCGTAACCAAAAATCATGGTTTCTTTTTTCATATACCAATTAATTTTTCCGATAAAAAATCCTCTCTGCGTTGCTGCAGAGAGGATGTTCCGGCTTTGAAAATACGATTATTTCGTGACTGTCGCATTTATTTAATTCCATTGAATAAACGTTTCCACCTGGGCCCTCCTTCCCAGCTGAACCATATCAATGATGCTTTTCCCACAACATGGTCTTCCGGTACGAAACCCCAATAACGGCTATCGAGTGAATTATGCCTGTTATCTCCCATCATAAAAAAATAATTCATTTTAAACGTGTAGGTACTAGCCTCAATTCCGTTTAAAAAGATTTTTCCGCCACGGTTCTCAAACTTGTTGTTCTCGTATACTTCAATGCAACGCTGGTAACGCGTGATATTATCCGGCGTTAGTGTTATTGTGCTCCCTTTTGCCGGTATAGTTATCGGTCCGAAATTATCTGCTGACCAATTGCTTGCAGTATCATAATAAGGAAATATCTGGGCGTCCTTTTCAATGTAATAATCTTCCAGTTTGAAGCCTGGAGGCAATTGCAGTTTTTCTTTTTCGGCCGTGGTGATATTTACAATATAATTGCTGGCATCAACCTGGAAGAGGTCGCGGATATTTGGTGCGGTGCGCACTGCAATCCCCATTTCTTTTAAGCGGTCTTCATCAAGGAATACATTTGCCGGGGCAGACAGTTTGTAATACCGCTGCGACTCCGGGAGCCTGTCCTGGGGTTTTCCATTGATCATAACATTTCCGTTGATCACCTGCAGCACATCACCACCGATGGCAACCGCCCGCTTTATAAAGTTTTCTCTTTTATCTACCGGCCGGGTGATGATAATATCGCCGTAATCCTGCCAGGTCTTTTCCCTCCCAATTTCTCTTACCTCCTGGTAGTAGGTCTTCTGGCTGCCAAAATTCACCTCATCGTTGATAAGGGTATCATTCACGGGAAAGTTAAATACGACTACATCATTCCGCTTTACAGGGCTCGCAAACCAGCGCCTGTAGGGCAGTTTGATCGCTTCAGAATATGATTTGCTGTTGGTAATGGGCAATGTATGATGCACAAACGGCATGGCAATAGGTGTGTTTGGGATACGTGGCCCATAGCTTGATTTGCTTACAAATAAAAAATCATTTACCAGTAAGGTTTTTTCCATAGACGGGGTTGGGATCGTATACGCTTCAAAAACAAAAGTGCGGATGATTGTTGCGGCTACAATTGCGAAAGCAGCTGCGTCTATCCATTCCCGTGCGCCAGACTTTTTATAATTGTCTACAACCTTTTTACCTGCAAATCTTTCCTGGTTGGAAAAGCCAAGGTATGGGAAATAAATAAAGGGCACCAGTACGGTAGCGGCATGATGCCAAAAACCAAAACGACCGAAGTGTTCCACAAACTTAATAGTGATCCAGATCGTGATAAACTGGCCTGCGATAGGGATGAACTGGAGATAAAACCAGATCTTCTTTAATTCCATTTTTTCA
>JAKFCK010000488.1:0-2932 GCA_036676685.1 Chitinophagaceae bacterium
ACCTATTTTATGTGGAAAACCAATCTGCCGAAAAAAAAGAGCATTGCCGTCGCCTTGCCTGTCCCGATTTTTCGGGAGGTTTTAACCAGCGACGTGGTGAGACCTTCCATTCATTGCGCCCGGTATTAAAATGTTTCTCTTATAAAAAGCTGGGAATGGTTGAATGTTACAATTCCCCCGTTGGTTAAAAAACAGGCGGGGGCAGCCTACTCTAAGATTCCCCGTGGATTGAAAACAGGGGGTCAGGCAGCTGTTTTATGCTGCAACGATGTCTCTACAAGAAAAGTGGGATAGAAACCTCGGGTATGCTAAGATCTCTTCCAGTTAAATTACCCCGCTAACCGGCAATCAAATTCCTATGCCGTAACTTTGCCCCGATGCCGGAGTTTAATTTTAATGATACCGTGAACCTGCTGAGTAAGCTCACGCCTGCCCGCGTATGGAACGGGCTTAAAGTGTTAAGCAGTTATTACATCAGTTTTCTCACTAAAAAACCCGTGCAATGGGGCTTACCAGTGTCTATTTCATTTGAACCTACTACCAGTTGCAACCTGCGCTGCCCGGAATGCCCGAGCGGGTTAAGGGCATTTACACGGCCGACTGGTATGCTTAAAAAAGATTTTTTCAGCCAGACCATTGATGATATCCATAAAGAATTGCTTTACCTCATTTTTTACTTCCAGGGGGAACCTTACCTGAACACTTCTTTCCTGGATATGGTAAAATATGCTTCCGACAAGGGCATTTACACGGCGACGTCTACCAACGCACACTACCTAACGGATGAGGCTGCACGAAAAACTGTGGAGAGCGGGCTGGACCGGCTGATCATTTCGATAGATGGTACAACGCAGGAAACCTATAAACAATACCGTGTGGGTGGTAACCTGGATAAAGTGATCGAAGGCGCAAAAAATATCGTAAAGTGGAAAAAAGAACTGAAAAGCAAAACACCTTTTGTTTTTTTCCAGTTCCTCGTAGTAAAACACAATGAACACCAGGTGGAGGAGATCAAACAACTGGCAAAAGAGATCGGCGTAGATGAAGTGCGCTTTAAATCTGCCCAGGTGTATGATTACGAAAACGACCCCAACCAACTGATCCCGACAATTGATAAATACAGCCGCTACCGCAAAAACAGTGACGGTACGTATACTCCCAAAAACAAACTGGCTAATCGTTGCTGGAAATTATGGCATGCCAACGTAATTACCTGGGACGGCCTGGTGGTGCCCTGTTGCTTTGACAAGGATGCCACGCACCAACTGGGCAACCTGAAAAATGAATCCTTCAAAAATATCTGGCACAACGACAACTATAAACAGTTTCGCGGGGAGCTGATGCAGGGCAGAAAAAATATTGACATCTGTGCCAACTGCAGCGAGGGTGTATCTGTGTGGCAATGATAGTTTATTGTACCTTACTTTTTATTGTTTAAACCCTTACAATAAATGATCGCTCCTACTACTTTTAATGACAGGTTAAGACAACTCCTTCTGCTGGCCCTGATCGTATTACTGGGATGGCTCCTCATCACAGAGCTGTATGTTTTTCTCCCGGGTTTAATGGGCGGTGTTACCGTGTACATCCTGGGGCGGGGATTGTACTTCCGGCTTATTTATAAAAACAAATGGAGTAAAGGTTGGACGGCCATGTTGTTTATCCTCGTAACGCTGGTTGCGATCTCTATCCCGATCTATGTAACGGTGACCCTGGTGTCCCCGAAAATAAATGACCTCGTGAACAACCAGGACAAGATCATCCAGGGCATAAAAGTCTTTTCTACCAAAGTGTCCAACTACATTGGGATCCAGATACTCAGTGATGAAAATACCCGGACTATCACCCAAAAACTAACGGCTTTTCTGCCCAAGATCCTGAATACCTCCATGAACCTGCTCGCCAATATCGTGATGATGTTTTTCCTGCTCTATTTCCTGTTGGTGAACGGTAAGGAGATCGAGCAGTACCTGAACAGGGTGATCCCTTTAAAAAGGCATAACGTGGAGCAACTGGCTTCCGAAACAAAAAGAATGATAAGGGCCAATGCAGTAGGTATCCCCATTATCTGCGTTGTGCAGGGGCTTTTTGCGGCATTGGGTTATTGGTTGTTTAAGGTGGAGGATTGGGGATTGTGGGGTTTTCTTACCGGGGTTTTTGCATTTTTCCCGCTGGTAGGCACCATGGTGGTATGGGTACCGGTGATGTTATACCTGCTGGCTACGGGCCAAAACTGGAACGGTTTCGGGCTGGGCATTTACAGTCTCATAGTTACTGGGAACGTAGACTATATCACCAGGATGGGATTACTCAAAAAGATCGGCGACGTGCACCCCATGATCACTGTATTGGGGGTTATAGTAGGATTGAATCTCTTCGGTTTTATGGGTTTTATTTTTGGCCCCCTGCTCGTCAGCTACTTTCTTATACTTGTGAAAATTTATTTTAATGAGTTTGCTATACATCCCGTTGAAGAACCATCCGCCCACCCGGAGCACCCGGCCCGATCATGATTTAACAAAAGAAATCCTGTAGCTTAATGTTTAAACATTAAATTTGTTGTTCAAACATTAAAAAACAGCAGATGAAAGATTTAAAATCAAACGTTGAAGAATTAAATGAACTGATACTGGGCGGCAAGATCCTGGATGCTTTCGAAAAATTTTATGCGCAGGATGTAGTCATGCAGGACAATAACTACCCGCTGAGAGTGGGCAAAGATGAGAACCGCGTATACGAAGAAGCTTTTGTAAATGGTCTGACCGAATTCCGTGGGGCAAAAGTCTTGAATACCGTTATCAGTGATGACATGGTGGCCGTAGAGTGGTGGATGGACTATACGCACAAAGACTACGGTGTAAGAAACTACAAACAATTGTCTGTGCAGCGCTGGAAGGACGGGCAGATCGTGGAAGAAAAATTCTACTATAAT
>JAKFCK010000489.1:0-2402 GCA_036676685.1 Chitinophagaceae bacterium
TGAACCAGAAGGCCATCAACAATAAGGTGAATGTGGGCTTGTCCCTGTCTTATACCAATCAAAAGAAAAACTTTATAGATTATTATAGTGATGCCACTTCACAGCTGTCGCAGGAAAACCCTTTCATCTATGCCCTTAATTACAGCCCGCTCCTGCCCGTAAGGAACCCGGATGGAACCTTCTTTAATATCCCCGGCTTCTCCTACCAGAACCCGGTAGCGGCCTTACTACAAAATACCAATAAGGGAGATGAAAACCTGATCAATGCTTCCTTTAAAATAGACTATACATTGTTCAGGGGATTTACGCTGAGCACCTTTGGATCAATTCTGAAGTTCAATAATTCTTACGGAAAATATTCTCCAACGAATTCAGTATTGGGACTCGCTTCCTACGGTTCTAACGGGATGATGTCAGTGTTGGGAAAAGGCAATGCCAGCAGGGCAGAAAATGAAGGCCTGGATAAAATGATCAATATCCTGGGAAATTATAAAACCGTTATTGCAACCGATCATAATCTCGATATTACCGGGGGTTATGAATATTATGATAATACCCGGGAAGGGTTTGGTACATCTACTTCAGGATTTATTACAGACAGGTTTTTATTTAATAACCTGGGTGCCGCCAATATTCTTACTACCAGCGATATTTCGTCATTTTCCAATAAGAACAATTATCTCCTGATCTCTTTCCTGGGCCGGGTAAATTACGCCTACAAGGGCAAATATTTGCTCACCTTAAATGGTCGATATGACGGATCCTCTAAATTAGGTAAGAACAATAAATGGGGCTTTTTTCCGTCCGTTGCTGCTGCCTGGAATATTGGAGGAGAAGAATTTATGAGTAATACCGGCATTTTTGATAACCTGAAATTACGGGTTGGCTGGGGCGAAACAGGTAATGTGGAACCCATCGATCCCTATAACTCACTCTTTTTATATAAACCTACAGGTTCCTACTACAGCAATGGTGTGTTCAACCGGGGATTCTCTCCTTCGCAGATCAACAACGAGGACCTGAAATGGGAAAGAAGGGAAATGACGAATGTCGGGTTGGACTTTGCAGTGTTGAACAACAGGCTCTCCGGTACAATTGAATATTATACTTCTAAAACAAAGGACCTGTTATTTGAATATGGTATTCCCTCCCCGCCATTACCTTTTGATAAGGTAAAGGCCAATGCGGGCAGTTTAAGTAATAAGGGGATAGATCTTACACTCACCGGCCAGATCATACGAGGGCCATCAGTAAACTGGAACAGCACGGTGATTTTTTCTACGGTAAAAAATAAAATAATAGACCTGTCCGGCAGTTTCACTTACGGTGGGCAAACCTATGCATTGAATACTCCACGCGTGGAATGGGGTGTTGCAAACGGGCAGGGGCTCAACCAGATCGTTTCCTACCTGCAACCCGGGCAGTCCTTCGGTTCGTTTTTCTTACGCAGGTATACCGGCGACTCCTCCGGGGTTCCCATCTTTGTTCCGCGGAACCCAGGCAGCAATGACCGCACCTGGATAGATCCCTGGAATGATTTCACCTTTGGCTGGAGCAACTACGTTACCTACAAAGCTTTTGATTTTACCATGCAGTTACGCGGCCAGGTAGGGGGAAAAGTTTTTAACGGCACATTTCTGAACTTCTCCAATATCAACCGGTTCAACAACAACGGTAATGTGTTGGAAGACGCCTTAACAAGCCCGATAAAAACGCCTCCCGAAATTTCTGATTACGCAGTAGAATCAAGTTCGTTTGCCCGCCTGGAAAGTGCCAGTATAGGTTACACATTCAAAACCAAAATTTCGGCTATTCAGAAGTTACGGGTGTATGTAGCGGGAAATAATTTATTCATCATTACCAATTACAGGGGCTATGATCCCGAAGTCAGGAATACAGGAAAACAGGCCTTTATTGATAATCTTGATTACTATCCAAGGACACGTTCCGTTTCATTAGGTGTGAACCTGACCTTCGAGTAACGCATAACATTAAAATATTTATAAAATGAAAACTAGCTATTTTTTCATTGCAATGATCTCCGCTTCCCTGCTGCTTGCACGCTGTACGAAACTGGATGAGAAGTTGTATGACCAGGTTAGTGACCAGAATTTCGGGTTAAACGAAACCCAGTTGCTCTCACTGGTGGGCCCTGTTTATTCTTCACTTGGTGCCGAAAACAGGAATAGCATCGACAACGACTATTTCTTTTTACAGGAAGCCTCTACTGATGAAGTTATCGTACCCACGCGTGGAACGGACTGGGAAGATAACGGCCAATGGAGAGAGCTTTGGTTGCATACCTGGGGAGCCAACAGCGCAGCAGCAAATATCATGAATGGAGCCTGGGGCTTTTGCGCCTACGGTATTGGCCAGGCCAACAGGATAGAAGCTACTTTAAA